>JBAXWQ010000089.1:0-11727 GCA_037128315.1 Opitutia bacterium
CTCATCCACGTAGAAGCGGTGGGGGCCGAGCCAGGCCTCGCGCGTGAGGTAGGCGGCGGGCACATGCTCCTCCAGCCGGCGGCGGAAAACCTCCGCCACTTTCGCGCCCTCGGCTGCCGTCAGCTTGCGCCGCAGCACCGCCGGCCGGCTGTCGAGCGGCAGGCCCAGCGTGTGCAAAAGCAGGTAGAGCGCCTCGTCATGGGCGGTGACCGCCACCTGGCCGAGCGCCACCGGGTGGCGGGTGTAGAGCTTTTCCGCGTGGCGCAACCAGTCGGCCAGGGTGGCTCCGGTTTTGGGCGGGGCGGCGGGCATGGCTTACTTTTTGACCGCGGGATCCACGGTCGTGTGTTCATGGCTGAAGATATGCTCGGCGCAGTAGCACGGGTCGCCGGCGCACTTGGAACAGTAGCGGAAATCCAGCTGCGGGTGGGACCGGTCGGTCTTGCCGCAGACCGCGCAACGGTGGCGCGGTTCACGCTCGTCCGACTCCGCCCCGAAGCGGCGGGCCTGCCACGCCATGCGCCGCCGGCCGGAGCCCACCGAGCGGATGATGTCGCGGGCGAAAAAAACCAGGAAGTTGCCGGTGGAGGCCAGCACCATCAGCCGGCTCGACCACGTGCCGACGATCAGGGCGAAGCCGTAGCCGATCCACTGGAGGAGGGCCAGCCACTTGATCTTCACGGGGAGAAAAAAGAAAACGTACATCACGAAATCCGGATTCAGGTAGGCGAACGCCAGAAAGACCGTCGCCGCCATGTAGCCGTTGGTGGCGTAGGCGCCCGGCGTCACAAAGGCGGCCCCCACCGTCAGGGCCCAGCCGAGGAGCAGGAAAAGGTTATAGCGGAACGCGCCCCAATGCTGCTCCAGGGCCCCGCCCATCAGGTAGAAAAGGTACCAGCCGAACGCCAGAAAGAGGGCGCTCGTCATGGTCAGCGTGGTGACCGGCGGCACCAGCAAAAAAGTCCCCAGCCGCCAGAATTCGCCGGCGCGCACCGCGGCGGGCAGCAGCATGATGCGCCCGATGTCGAACTGGCCCAGCAGGGCAAACCCCAAAATCATCACCTGGCCCAATATCAGGTAGAGCGAAAGATCCGGGATGGCGAAACGTCCCAAGGAGCGTTCCAGGCGGGAGAGAAGCGACATGCGGCCTTACTTCTCGGGCTTGGCCGCCATCTGGTCGAGCAAAGTTTGCTTCTGTTTGAGCAGGGCGTTCTCCGTGACGGTGGCAATGAGGATCTGCGCCCGGTCGGGCTGACCCGCCTTCAGCAGGACGTTGGCGGCCTGCAGGCGGATGGTCTGCTGTTCAATGCCAGGCTTCGCCTGGTTTTCCAGCCGGCCCCAGACCTGCAACGCCTCGTCCCATTGGGGCTTTTCCAGGTCGTAGTAGGCTTCCGCGTGCCGATAGGCATAGGCAAAATTATCCGGGGCGTAATCGGCCGCATGCTGAAACGCCGCCAGCATGGCCTGGTCGAGCGCCGGCCGGGTGAAATGTCCCGTCCGGATGAAATCGTCGCGCCCTTCCATCAGCAATAGCCCCAAGTGGTAGTGGTAAAGCGGCTCCTTGGGCACCAGGTCGATGGCCGCCATGATCCAGGGCAGGGCTTCCACCGGCCGGCCATCCTCCGCCAGGTGCTTGGCCAGCTGGTTTTTCACGACCGGGATATTGGGGTCCAGCTTGTTGGCCTTGAGCAGCATCACCACCGCCTCCTTCGTCATGCCAACCTGGCCGAGCAGCATGCCGTAGGTGACATACGCCGCCGCAAAATCCGGGTTTTTCTGGATCAGGACATCGTAGCTGTTGATCACGCTCTGCAATTCACCGCGCAACCAGGCCTCGTCGAGGCTCTCGCTCTCCTGCGCGGCCCGGGCAAAGATGTTGCGCTGGCGCGCCACGATATCCTTGAGGGTTTTTTCCGCCATGGTGTCGGCGGACACCGACACGGCCAGCAGGCTCAGCCCGGCGGCCACCCAGACGGCGCGGAAGCAGATATGACACAAATAATGCATGCGGCTACGACACGGGCTTCCGTGAATCGTTCAAGGCTTTATACCACAACTTATGATCCGCGCCCGCTGGATTCATGGCGCTGGCGCCGCCCAATTATAACCGGATCGCGACAAAGCGCTGGCACAAGCCGTGCTATAGTGGGTCCGGGTTGGGGCGACAGCGCTTCAGGCGCGGTCCCAACCCTGTTCTTTGATTTTGGTTCAGCCCGGCGCGAGGCCGTCGGGTTGAACCAAGGATGGAGTGTTTGTCTGTTGGGCCGCTGGACCGAGCGTAGCTTTTTGCGCCACCAGATAGCCCCAAAATAGACTTTTGCCCTGGAGGGACCGTTTACCGGGTCGTCCAGGGTAAAACGGGGTGCTGGCCTGCGGTCATTTCGGCCGGTGGTCGCACCTTGCCTAAACAGAAAACAAAACCCCGCCTCACCGCGGGGATTATGCCATGAACACTAAGTCCAAAATCGTCCTCAGCCTCGGCTTGCTCGCGGTTCCCTTCGCCCTCTGGGCGAAGTCGCCCGAGTCGGCCTATGTCGAGTCCTACCGTGGTCGCACGGGTATTCCGGTTCCGCTCTCGGTCGTCATGCCCGAGCTCGAAGCCAAGTACTCCGGCCAAACGGTGGTCTTCGAGTTCGTCGTCGATGCGACGGGTAAGCCGGTGCTAATCACCCCGGCCGCGCCCAGCGCCGACGCCGACCTCGTGGCTGCGGTCACAGCTGCCATCACGCAGTGGCGTTTCGCCCCTGCGCTCGTGGACGGCCTGCCCGTCGCCCGCAAGGTCGCGCTGCCGGTGAACATTGTCGGCCAGTTCGACAACGCCCCCCGGTTCGCGGTCAAATAATACAGCAACCAACCAAGGCCGTCTCCCGCGCAAACGGGGGGCGGCCTTGTCATTTTCACTCCCGCTCAGGGTGCCGCGGCCGGGGTGGGTTTTCGCCCCAGCAGCCGCTTCAGATCGAAGTTCAGCCGCAACTTTAGGCTGGCCCCGACCGTGTTGCCATCCACGCCGTGGGCCAGCCGCAGGCTGAAGCCCAGCAACCACTGCCCCCGGGCGCCGAAGGTGTAGCGGGGGGGGACGGCCCACATGAGGCCCGGACGCAGCACGTAGATATCGTTGGCGAGGTCCTCGGTGGGATGCTGCGTGTTGTAGGCGGCCTCGAGCGTGTAGTTCAACCGGCCGCGGGCAAAAACGAAGCCCGCCGTCACCCCCACGTTGTCCCCCGTGAGCTGGTTGTCGTCGAGCTCGCCCTTGATGTTCGTCGGGGCGATGTCGTCGTAGTTGCCACCAAAGAAGATGCGCCAGCCGGGATGCGTTTTCAATTCCCGGGAAAAGGTCACGAACGACACCGCATGCCGCAGGCCGTCGGTCACATCCGGCGGCGGACTGTTGATGGGTTCGATCCAGTCCGCCCCCACCACCGCCTCCCAGCCGAGGTGAAACGGATCGCCCACCCGATACTTGGAACCCACGTGCAGGCTGGAAAAGCCGCTGTCGTCAAAAAATTTGCCGGCCTTCAGCCCGGTGGTGAAATAGGTGTCCGTTTCCACGGTCGCCTCCCAGGCATTGGTCAGGCCATAGCGCAAACCCACCACCGTGCGCAGGTGGTCCTTCCGGGTGAGATCGCCGAGGTGGGGATGCAGGATCAGGCGGAGCGAATTCTTTTTCTCCGTGCGCGGCAGCGCGGTCTCGAAGATGCCCCGGATGCGCAGATCCGTGTCGGACGCGAGGGGCTTCGGCGGCGTTTCCTGCGCGAAGACCCCCAGGGGGCCGGCCAGCAGCAGGCCCAGGCAATAGGAGCGCAGGAAAAATCGGGTGATCATGGCGCGTGTTTTGTCCGGGGGTTCAAGGGCCGCGCGACCCGGCTTGGGCTGCAGCCGCTTCGCCGAGTTGCGTATAATGGGCGAATTCTTCCGCGGTCAGGGCCCGGTAGAGGTTGTTTTCGTAGAGATAATTCGCGCCCTGGTAAAAGCTGATCGCCTGCTGGCTGCTCACGGCGCTGTCCGCCACAGGGGTGAGGGTGCCGCTGCCCAGGGCATAGTGGTAGGTGGCTTGGCTGCGCGGCGGACGCAGGACCACCAGGGACCCATTCTTCAGGTGGCCCAGCTTTTGGTAAGTGCCGATCAGGGCATGCGCCGCTTCCGGTTGGATCCGGCGGACATCGTGCCCGAAGAAGCGGGAGGGATAACTCCAGTTGAGCAGGCCGAGCAGCGTCGGCGCGTAATCGATCTGGCTCGTCAGGGTCTGGATGCGGCCCGGGGTTACTTGCCCGCCCGGGGCGTAGATGATGAGCGGAATGTGGTAATTCTGCACCGGCAATTCCGTCCGGCCGGCACTCGACGCACAGTGGTCGGCGACGATCACGAAGACGGTTTCCTTGAACCAGGGCTTGGTCGCCGCATCGCGGAGAAATTTCCCGATGGCGTAGTCCGTGTACTTCACGGCGCCGGCCCGGCCGGAGATCTTCGGCGGCAAGTCGATCCGCCCCTCCGGATACGTGAAGGGCCGGTGGTTCGACGTTGTCATGACGAAATAGTGGAAGGGTTTCCCGGCCGCGTGGCCGGCGTCAGCCTCACGCAGCGTCCAGCGGAGCAAATCCTCGTCGCAGGCCCCCCAGGCATTGGCAAAGGTGATGTCCTCCTTCGCCACCGCCGCGCGATCGATCACCCGGTAGCCGTTGTGACCGAAAAAATAGTTCATGTTGTCGAAGTAGCCGAAGCCCCCGTAGAGGAAGGCCGTGTCGTAGCCCTTGGCGCGAAAGACGGAGCCCAGCGTGAACAGGTCCTCATTGCGCGGCCGCTTGATCATCGAGCGGCCGGGGGTGGGCGGCAGGGCGAGGGCGAGCGCCTCCATGCCGCGATCCGTGCGGGTGCCGGTGGCGTAGAAGTTTTCAAAGACCAGGCTCTGCCCCGCGATCGCCGCCAGCTCGGGCGTGAGATTGGACGCGCGGTTGAAGATGCTGAGAAAATCCGCGCTCAGGCTTTCGACGGTGATCTGGATGACATTCGGGTGCCGCTCCGGGCCGGGATGCTTGATGTAGCGGAGCGTGTCGTACTCCTGCGGCCGCAGCAGCACCGCCCCTTCCTCGCGCAGTTCCTCGCGCAGGTGGGCAAAAACCTGGTCTGTCGGCTGCGTGGGATAAAAGTCGTCGTAATCGAGCACGTTGTTGCGGAACGCCGCGAACAGGGACCAGAGGCCGTCCTTCGCCAGCTCGCGGTTGAAGTTGTTCTTGAACGCCGGCAGCCAGTCGGCGTTCAGCGCCAGGCCCAGCGCCAGGGCGGCAACGAAAAGCCCGGCGCCATGCTGGTACCGCTGGCGGGGCGATTCGGCAGCGGCATCGAGCCAGGTTTGGGGCAGCCGCAGGCGCCAGAGCAGCCAGGTCAGCAGGCCGGCCACGGCAAACACCCCGCCGATGATCAGGGGCAGCGGGTAGGACTCGCGGATGTTGCCCAGCACCTCGGTGGTGTAGACGAGATAATCCACCGCGATGAAATTGAACCTCACCCCAAACTCGTCCCAGAACGTCCACTCCGCCACCGCGCCGAACAGCAGCGCGAACAGGATCACAAACCCCAGCAAGATGGCCGCCCAGCGGAACCAGACCTGCCGGAGCGCCCCGGCCGGCAGCACCGTCAGCAGGAGAATCAGCGGCAAGGACGCAAACGCCGCGGCCCCGAGATCGTAAACGAAACCCCAGCCAAAGGCCGCCAGGAGACTGGGGTTCCATGTGACGTCATGGCTGGCCTTAAGGAGCAGGGCGAGGCGCGTGCCGGCGGCGATGCCCACAAACACGACGTAAAACAAAACAATGCCGCCCTGACGTCGGGCCAGCAGGCGGTGCAAAAGGGACGGGGCGGCGGGATTCAATTGGGGAATAAGTTAAAAGCAGTACTCCATGGGCTACATTATTCCAACAAAAAGGCCCGCGCAAATTACCTCGGCGGCGGCGGGGTTTATTTCTGCAAGGCGGGGCGGGGCGGCAAGCCGAGGGCGGTCAGATAATCCAGCAGGGCCTCGCCGCGCACCGCCTCGGCGGTGAACAGGTAGCCATACGCCGGCATGCGCGATCCCGGGGAAAGGGTGCGAGGCGCGATCAAATGCTGCCGATTCCAGTCACGGGGGCGGCGCCCGCCGACATTCAGCAGGTCGGGGCCCTGCCGCCGGTTGCCGAACAACGGCGGCGTCTGCGCCAGCAGTTCCGCCAGCGGATGGGCCGGACCCCAGAGCTCGGCGTCCGCGGTGCCCGGCCGCACATATTGCGAGTGGCAGTGGATGCAGCCCTCGGCGAGGTAGACGCGACGGCCCGCGGCCAAGCGCGGGTCGGTTTGCGCCCAAAGCCGGGGCGTACCCACGGCCCCGCCCAGCAGCGCCAAGCCCAGGAGCAACAGCAGACCGCGGCGGGCCCGGCTGCGGAGCAGAAAAGTGGCGCCAAATCCCGCGGCGGCCGTGACTAACATTCCTGGGGGAATGGCGACAAGATTCTCGACCAGGGCAATGCCCAGCGCGGAGCCGCCCCATCCGGCCACGGCATAAATCCCGGCGGCCAAGCCCGGCCGGTCACTGCAGGCCGGATAGTAGACCAGCGCCGAGGAATAAATCGATACGCCCACCGTGTAGACCACGGTGGCGGCCGCGCCAACCGGCCCGCCCCACACCAGCAAAAGACCGGCTCCGACCAGGCAGGCCGCAGCCGCGAAAGTGGTCCGACCCAGCCAGTGACGGTCGAGGGCCAGCCCGGCCAGCAAACCGCCCGTCAGATGGAGCAGCGCGTTGAGTTCCAGCCGCCCCACCCCGTTCCACGTAACCGCCTTCAGCGGCGGCGAATGCTGGATGATATAAAAGGCGGCCGAATCGAGACTCACCAAGGTGAAAAAAATCACCACCCAGATGATCACCCCGTTTCGGGAATAATCCCAGCCCAGCCGGGGCACGGCCGGGGCCTGTCGTTTCAACCACGGGAGGGAGCACAGCCCGAGCAGGGCCACGGCCA
This sequence comes from Opitutia bacterium, assembly GCA_037128315.1. Lineage (GTDB taxonomy): Bacteria > Verrucomicrobiota > Verrucomicrobiia > Opitutales > Opitutaceae > Lacunisphaera. Next base: position 6,990 of record JBAXWQ010000089.1, read on the forward strand.
GCGCAATGCCGGTTTGCGCGGACCAGCTGGCGGTGAAAATCACCGGCAGGTTGCAAAAAGCGTAGGCCATCCCGGTGCCCAGGCCGATGACGGTGCCGAGCCGCGCATCGCCCACCACCAGTCGCAGCAGGCTGGCCAGCGAGACGGTAACCAAACCGAGACCGAGGCCCACCAGCATCGCCACAGGAAAATGGCTGCGCTGCGGCCCGCCCGCCAGGAGCAGGCCGGCCGCGGCCGCACTGATCGCGAAGCCTGCGGCCAGCAGCCCCCGGCCCCGGGCCGGGGTGAAAACCCGCGCGGTGAAGACGCTGCCGGCCATGCCCAGCAGGCCCATGACCGCCAGCACCTCCTTGATCGCGCCGGCTTCCATTGTGGCGCCAACCTGCAGGGACTTCAAAAAAGCAAACTGCGCAAACAGCAGAAAATACCCGTACGTGGCCGTGACGGCGACCCCGGTGGCCAGCAGGGCTTGGTATCGGGGCTGGGCGCGGGGGAAGGGCATGAGTCTGCTTATGACACATCAACTTGCGCGCGTGAGGCCAAACCGAAAGCGAAAAACACTTGCGCCTCGCCTCTTCCGCCCCCATCAAATCGCCCCTCAGCCCATGGTTTCCAACCATCACCACCATCACGTGAGCTAGCCTTCCCCGCGCGGGAAGGCCGGAAGCGCCTTGCCCGTGGCTGATGGAGACAATTTCCAAAACCCCGGCAGGTTAATCCAGCCGGGGTTTCGTTTTTCGGAGCCCCGCCCCGCGCCCGACTTGCGCCGACTCCGCTTAAAACTTACCAACTTAATCCTTAAACCCTAAGTTTCCGCCATGCCCACCTCCACCGCGCCCAACCGCCTTCGCCTTGCCGTCCAAAAAAGCGGGCGGCTCTCCACCGATTCCCTCGAACTGCTCGCCAGCTGCGGCATCCGGGTCAAGTCCCCCAAGGAGCGCCTCCTGCTGCACTCGGATAACTTTCCCATCGACCTGCTCTTCGTCCGCGATGACGACATTCCCCAGCTGGTCATGGACGGGGTCTGCGATCTGGGCATCGTCGGCACGAATGTGCTGGAGGAGGCCGCGCTCGAGCGGCGCCTCAACGGCACCGCCGGCGGCTACTTTGTCGAGCGGCCGCTGGACTTCGGCGGCTGCCGCCTGGCCCTCGCCCTCCCCGAGGAGCGGCCCTATGCCGGGGCCAAGGACCTGCAGGGCCTGCGCATCGCCACCTCGTATCCGCAACTGACCAAGCGCTATCTGGCCGAGCAGAAAATCACCGCGGAGGTGGTCTACCTCAGCGGCTCCGTGGAAATCGCCCCGCGTTTCGGCCTCGCCGATGTCATCTGCGACCTTGTCGCCAGCGGCTCCACCCTCGAGGCCAACAAGCTCCGCGCCGTGGAGACCATCTTCAAGAGCACCGCCGTGCTGCTGCGCAGCGCCCGCGAGCTCGCGGCGGAAAAAACCCACACCCTCGAAATCCTGCTGCGCCGCATCGACGGTGTGCAAAAGGCCGCGGGCACAAAATACATCATGCTGCACGCCCCCAAGGCCTCCTTGGCCGAGATCAAAAAACTCCTGCCAGGCTCCGAGAATCCTACCGTCCTCCCCCTCGCCGGCGACGACACCAAGGTCGCCCTCCATGCCGTGTGCTCCGAGGCCGTCTTCTGGGAAACCATGGAGTCGTTGAAAAAAGCCGGCGCCAGCAGCATTCTGGTGCTGCCCATCGAGAAGATGATGCTCTGATGATAATCTTCCTGTCATTGCGAGGAGCGAAGCGACGAAGCAATCCATTCGTTTCGACATGCTCAAGACCCCGAGCATGCCGAGGGGCTGGATCGCCACGCCCGGCGTTGCCGGACTCGCGATGACCCTGCCATGAAACCCCTCCCCTGGAAATCCCTCTCCCGCGCCCGGCGCACCGCCGCCCTGCAGCGGCCGGCGCAAACGGCGCAGCCCGCGATCAGCGCCGCCGTGCGCGCGATTGTGACCGAGGTGCGGCGCGACGGGGATGCGGCCCTGCGGCGTCTGACCAGGAAATTTGACGGAGTGACACTGGCCGCCCTGCGTGTTTCCGCCGGCGAGTTGGCGGCCGCAAAAAATGCCCTCCGCCCGGCCGACCGGGCCGCGCTGCGCACTGCTTACCGCAACATCCGCACCTTTCACGCCGCCCAGCGCACCGGCGATCTGCGCGTCGTGACCCAACCCGGCCTGGTGTGCGAGAAGACCACCCGGCCGATCAACCGCGTCGGCCTCTACGTCCCCGGCGGCAGCGCTCCTCTGCCTTCCACGGCGCTCATGCTCGGCGTGCCGTCGCAGCTCGCAGGCTGCACGGTCCGCGTGCTCTGCACCCCGCCGGACCGGGCCGGGCGCATCAACCCCTGGATCCTGTGCGCCGCCCAGCTCTGCGGCATCACGGAAATCTACAAGGTCGGCGGCGCCCAGGCCATCGCCGCGCTGGCCTATGGCACGGCCACCATTCCGAAATGCGACAAGGTGTTCGGCCCGGGCAATGCGTTCGTCACCGAGGCCAAGCAACAGGTCGCCCGCGATGCGGCCGGGGCCGCCATCGACCTGCCCGCGGGGCCGTCCGAGGTGCTGGTCATCGCGGACCACCGCGCCCACCCCACCTTCGTCGCGGCCGACCTGTTGTCGCAGGCCGAGCATGGTCCGGATTCCCAGGTCGTGCTGGTCGCCTTCTCCCGGTCTTTCGCGCAGCGCGTGACCGTCTCGCTGGCCCGGCAACTCGCCGATCTGCCGCGCGCCGCCATCGCCCGCCGCGCATTGGCCCGCAGCCGGATCTTTCTCGCCGCCTCGCGCGCCGAAGCCGTGGAAATCGCCAACCGCTATGCGCCGGAGCACCTTATCCTACAGGTGGCCCGGCCGCGTGAACTGCTCGCCAGTATCAGCACGGCCGGGTCCGTCTTCCTCGGCGACCTCACGCCGGAATCGCTCGGCGATTACGCCAGCGGCACCAACCACGTCCTGCCGACCTACGGCTGGGCCCGCGCCTGCAGCGGACTGGGGCTCGCCGACTTCCAGCGGACCATGACGGTGCAGACGGCCAGCCGGGTTGGACTGGAAAAACTCGGCCCCGTCGTCGAGCGCCTCGCGCTCGCCGAGGGCCTCACCGCCCACCAGCGCGCCGTGCGCGTGCGGCTGGACTGCTTTGCTGTAGGAGCGGGTTTATCCCGCGATCCGAAGGCGGCATCACGTTCCAATCGCGGCGTAAAGCCGCTCCTACAGAAATCATGACGGCCATCGACCAAGTCCTCTCCCTTGTCCGCCCGGACATTTTGGCCCTGACGCCCTACAGTTCCGCCCGCAAGGAATCCTCGGGCGGGCGGGTCTGGCTGGACGCCAACGAAAACCCGCAGACCCCGGCAGCGGCTTTGCCCGGCGCCACCCCGAGCCTGTCGAACAGGGCGCAGGAAGGCGGTTTGAATCTCAACCGCTACCCCGAACCACAGCCGGCCGACTTGGTGGCCCAACTGGCCGCGCTTTACGGCGTCACTCCGGCCCAGGTGCTGGTGACGCGCGGCTCCGATGAAGGGATCGACCTGCTCCTGCGCACCTTTTGCCGCGCCGGCCAGGACGCCATCCTCATCACGCCGCCGACCTACGGCATGTATGTCGTCGCCGCCGGCATTCAAGGGGCGCGCACCGTCACCGTGCCGCTGCTCCGCGCGCAAAATTTTGCCCTCGATACCGCCGCCGTGCTTCAGGCGGTAACGCCCGCGGTTAAGCTTGTTTTCCTCTGTTCGCCCAACAACCCGACCGGCGGCCTGCTTGATCGCGCCGCCGTGCAATCGCTCGTGACCGCGCTGGCGGGCCGCGCCGTGGTGGTGGTGGACGAAGCCTATGTGGACTTCGCGGACCAGCCAAGCCTCGCCCGTGAGATTACCGCCCGCCCGAACCTCGTCATTCTGCGCACGCTCTCCAAAGCCTACGGCCTCGCCGGCGCCCGCGTCGGCACGACCATCGCCGACCCGGCGGTGATCGCCGTGCTGCAGAAGGTCATCGCCCCCTACCCGATTCCCGCGCCCGTGCTGACGGCCGCCCTCGCCGCCCTGACGCCCGCCGGTCTCGCCGCCGCTCGCACCTCCGTCACCACCCTGGTCGCCGAACGCCGCCGCCTGACCGCGGCCCTCGGCCGGTTGCCTGCCATCAAGCGCGTCTGGCCCAGCGACGCCAACTTCCTCCTCGTCGAGGTCGCCGATGCCGCCCGGACGATGGCCGCCGGCCGCGCCGCGGGTGTTGTCTGGCGCGATCGCAGCCGGGACGTGCCCAATCACATTCGCATCACCATCGGCACCGCCGAGGAAAATAACGCCACCTTGGAGGCTTTGTCCCATGTCTAAAAAAATTCTCTTCATCGACCGCGACGGCACGCTCATCGCCGAGCCGTTTGACCAGCAAATCGACCGGCTCGACAAGTTCGCCCTTGAGCCCGACGTCATCCCGGCCCTGCTGCGCCTGCGCGACGCCGGCTGGGTTCTTGTCATGGTCACCAACCAGGACGGCCTCGGCACCCCCAGTTTCCGTGAGGAGGAATTCAAGCCCCTGCAGAAGCTGCTGATCGATATTCTCGCCACCCAGGGCCTCGTTTTTGAGGCGGTGCGTGTCTGTCCGCATACCGCCGCCGACAAGTGCGACTGCCGGAAGCCGAAGCTCGGGTTGCTGGCCGACTATGTAAAGTCCACCGCCTGGTCCCGCGAGTTGTCTGCTGTCATCGGCGACCGGGAGACCGATCTGCA
>JBAXWQ010000009.1:0-25382 GCA_037128315.1 Opitutia bacterium
GTCATCGACGGCGGGCACAGCTGGGCCAGGAGCGAGCCGTCGGTGAACTCGACCAGGGCATGGACGATGCTCTGGGTGTGCAGGACCGCCTGGCACTGGGCGGGCTGCAGGCCGAAGAGGCACTGGGCCTCGATCAGTTCGAGGCCCTTGTTGGCCAGGGTGGCGGAGTCCACGGTGATCTTCGGCCCCATCGCCCAGTTGGGATGCCGCAGCGCGTCGGCCGGGGTCACGCGAGTGAGATCGGCCAGCGGCCAATCGCGAAAGGCGCCGCCCGAGGCGGTGAGCACCAGCCGGCGCACCTCGGTGATGGAGCGACCCTCGAGACACTGGAAGACCGCGTTGTGCTCGCTGTCGACCGGCAGCAGCCGGCTGCCGCTGACACGCGCGGCGGCCATGATGAACTTGCCGGCGAGCACCAGGATTTCCTTGGAGGCCAGGGCGATGGTTTTCTTCGCCGCGATGGCCGCCAGCGCGGGCTGCAGGCCGGCGGTGCCGACGACGGCGATGAGGACGATGTCGGCCTCGGGCAAGGTCGCGAGTTCGACCAAGCCGTCGGCGCCGCCGTAGAACTTTGTGCCGGGGGGGAACGCGGGATTCTGCCGCGCGGCGGCCCAGGCCGCCGGGTCGTGCAGCCCGACATGGCGCACGCCGAACTGGCGCGCGATCTCGGCGAGCCGTTCCTGTTTGCCGTGGGCGGCGATGCCGACCAGCTCGAGCCGGTCGCGCTGGGCGGTGATGACGCGCAGCGTGCTTTCCCCGATGGAGCCGGTGGCCCCGAGGAGTACGACGCGGCGTTTGGTCTTGAATTCGCTCACTGTAGGAGGGGCTTTACGCCCCGATTGCCGACCACGAGAGAAAGTGGGAACGCTGGCGCCAGATCCCGCTGATCTGGGGCAGTGCGCCATCGGTTGTCGGGCCGGCGCTTGTCGCCGGGCCATGTTTCGCCCTTGGCGCGGTCCGCCGACGAGCCGTTTCGACAGGCTCAAGGCCCCGAGCTGGTCGCGGGGCGGCGACCCTACATTCGAAGATAAAGGCATCGCGGCATAAAGCCGCTCCTACAGTTATGCCGGGAGATTTCATCACTCCAGAAACAGGAAGATATAATACGCCACCGGGGCGGTCAGGATCAGGCTGTCCGTGAGGTCGAACGCCCCGCCGATGCCGGGAATCATGGCGCCGGTGTCCTTGGCGCCGGCGCGGCGCTTGATGGCGGATTCGATCAGGTCGGAGAGGATGGTGATGACGGCGAGGGGCAGGGCGATGAGGGCGGCCACCGCAGGGGTCATGCTCTCCGGCAGACGGCCGGGGGCGAAATAGGCGATCGCGGCACCGACGCCGGCGGACACGAGCACACCGCCCACCGCGCCCTCCCAGGTTTTCTTGGGGCTGATCTCCGGGGCCAACTTGTGCCGGCCGATGGCCAGGCCGGTGAGCAGGGCGCCGACATCGCAGAACTTGGAAACGGTGACCACCCACACGCAGAGGATGAGGTTATCACCGCTGTCGGAATCGCGCATCAGGATCCGGACGAGGAACTGTAGCATGAACGGGATGTAGAGCAGGCCGATCAGCGTGGCGGCGATGGTTTCGACGCGGTTGCTGGGCTCGCGCTCGCGGAGCACCCGGAGGCAGCTCAGGATCAGCGCCAGCACCAGCAGGGCCGTCACCAGCGTCTCGCTCACCTCGTAGTCCTCGAAAAAATAGGCCACATAGTAGGGCCCGGCGCTGATGAGGAGGCCGATCAGCAGGCCCATCCAGCGGAACGGGCGCGCCCCCATTTTTTCCGTCAGCCCGTAGAACTCATGGAGCGTCAAGGCGGTCAGCCCGGTCACCATGGCCACGGCGGCGTGCGCGCCAAAGAGCCGCAGGGCGCCAAAAACGACGCCCCAGAGGACCAGAGTACTGAAAATACGGGAGAGCACGGGGGGGTGAAAAAGTTAGTAGGTAGGGATGGGAGCTTGCAGAAGCTTCCTGCACACCCCGCCCTGACGGGCACCCCTCTCGAGAGGGGACCTAAGGCAGTGCAGCATCGGACTGGGTCCCCTCTCGAGAGGGGTGGCGCGCAGCGCCGGGGTGTGGTTTTTGCTCATGCGCAAGGGTGAAGCAGCCCGGTCATGGCCGGCCAGTCTTGATTTGCTCGGTGGTCAGGCCGTAGCGCCGCTCCCGCCGGCCGTATTCCTCCAGGGCCGCCTGCAGATCGGCCTTGCCGAAGTCCGGCCAGAGGACCGGGGTGAACACCATTTCGGCGTACGCGCACTGCATCAGCATGAAGTTGCTCACCCGCTGCTCGCCCGAGGTGCGGATGAGCAGGTCGGGCTCCGGGAGATCGGCGGTGTAGAGGTAGCGGCTGAACTTCTCCCAGGAGCAATCCGCCAGCTTTTCAGTGCCGGCCTGCACGGCGGCGGCGTACGCGCCGGCGGCGTCGGCCACCTCGGTGCGCGAGCCGTAGTTGAGGGCCAGCACGAGGGTCCAGTCCGGGAAGTCCTGCGTGGCCTCGATCACACGGTTGAGCTCGCGCCGGACATTGGCGGGCAGGGCGTCGGTGCGGCCGATGGTGCGCAGGCGGACCCGGTTCTTGATGAGGTTGTCCAGTTCGCGCTTGAGAAAGAAATCGAGCAGGCCCATCAGGCCGGAGACCTCGTCGGTCGGCCGCTTCCAGTTTTCCACGGAGAACGCGTACAGGGTGATGCAACGGATGCCCAGTTCGCGGGCGGCATCGACGACCGTGCGCACCGTCTCCACCCCGCGGCGGTGTCCCTCGAGCCGGGGCAAGCCGCGCGATTGGGCCCAGCGGCCGTTGCCGTCCATGATAATGGCGACGTGCTGGGGAATTTTGCCGGGGCCGGGAAGCGTCATGCAGTAGTGACGGGATTGAGCGTGGGGCGGGAGCTTTTGACAAGCCAACAAGGGGGGCGGTGAGTCGTGCATCGGACGGTAGGGCGCGGACTCCGATCCGCGCTGTTGCTCCCCGGCGGTGAAGGGACTCACCGCCCTACCATCACCTGCGACTTGCTTCAGCGCTCATCCTTGGCAACCTGCGGTCATGGCCAGCCAACCTCTGACCCCAGCTGAAATCAACGCGGCGCTCCCGGCCCTGCCCGGGTGGACCTTTGCGGCGGATGCACTCGCCAAGGAATTCAAATTCGGCAGCTTTCGCGAGGCGTTCTCCTTCATGACCCGCGTGGGCTTCGAGGCCGAGGCCATGGATCACCATCCGGACTGGACCAATGTCTACAACCGCGTCGCCATCCGGTTGAACACCCATGACGCCGGCGGCAAGGTCACGGCCAAGGACGTGGCGCTCGCCCGGAAGATCCAGGCGATCAGCTGGGTGGGGTGAGGGGGCTGACGACAGGCGGCCCTGCGACCTTTCCCGATGAGTAGCGACAGGCGTCCCTGCCTGTCGGGTTTGGCCGTGCGACCCCAAGCCCCCACAGGCACGGAGGCCTGTGGCTACTTATGGAACGGCGACATTAGGAAAGAGCTCTCCCGTTCAGAGCCCCTGCAGAAAGTTGAAAATCCTGTCCGAGTGACCGGGCAGGTAGCCCTCATGCCCGTAGTCCGGATAGAAGACGACTTCCTTGGGGCTCGTGATCTTGTTGTAGGCGGCGAACTGGGTGGACGGTGGGCAAATCGTGTCCATCAGTCCGGTGAACATCAGGACGCCGGCCCGAATGCGCGGGGCGAGATGCTGGCAGTCGATGTAGCCCAGCTTGGTGAAGGTCGCCTGCACGCGCTCGTGGCGCGGGTCGAAGGCGCGGAAGTACAGCCGCAGTTCCTCGTAGACGTCCTTGGCCAGATCCATCGCCCAAACGCGCTGGTAGTCACAGAGGAAGGGGAAGACCGGCGCGGCGAGCTTGAGCCGCGGTTCCAGCGCCGCGCAGGCCAGCGTGAGTGCGCCGCCTTGCGATCCGCCCGTGGCGCCGACGCGGGCGGGATCCACCTCGGGAAATCCCATCACGATCCGGGCGAGCAGGGCGGTATCAAGAAAGACCTGCCGGTAATACAGCTTGCGCGCATCGGGGTCCTCGAGACCTCGGATGATGTGTCCGCGCAGCGTGTTGCCCTGCACACCGCCGGTGTCCTCGGAGCGCCCGCCCTGGCCGCGACAGTCGAGGGCGGCGACACAGAAGCCGGCGCTGACGAAGGCCAGTTTGTCCATCCAATCACCGCTGTGCCCAGAATAGCCGTGAAACTGCAGGACGGCGGGCCGACGGCCGGTGGCGGGCCGGGGGCGAAGATACTTGGCATAAACGCGGGCGCCGCCCAGCCCGGTGAACCACAGATCAAAACACTCCGCGGCCGCGGTCTCCAGGACCGGGTTGGGGCGGAGTTCGACCTGGGGATCATGCGCCGCCAAATCGCGCAGGGCGGAATCCCAATAGGCGTCAAAGTCGGCGGGCCGCGGGTTGGTGCCCTGGTAAAGCTTCAGTTCGGGCAGAGAGAGATCGAAGATCGGCATGGCCGATGAATTAGGCAGACTTTGGGAATTCGCGCAAGAGTGGCGCAGGTCGTGGAATGATGGAATATCCGCCCGGAGGTAGCAGCGGCGGTAACGCGGCTGGCCAGCCCCTCGACAAGCTCTGGGCCCCTTCGGCTTCGGCTCAGGGCCTGAGCTGGTCGAACGGCTTGAGCCTGTCGAAACGGCCGTGTCACCACGGCTGCTACCATTTCGGAGTCTCACCCATTAGGGGTGACGCGATTCAACTGTAGGTCGGGGTTTACCCCCGACGGGTTGCCCCGCATGTCGGGCGTAAAGCCCGACCTACAAAGACAACAGCCGTGTTACCACGGCTACTGCGGGCCATTTCGGCCAAAAAGCTCCCAGAAAAGGGAATCCGTTTGCGCCGCTGGGACGTATTCATAGGCTGTAACCATGAGTGATTTTGCCCCCGCCACCGAAGTCGCCACCACGCGCGACGCCGTCGCCCGGCTCAAGGCCAACATGCGCCTGACCATCAAGGGCAAGGATGAGGTCATTGAACAGACCCTCATCTGCCTCCTGGCCGGGGGCCACCTCCTCATCGAGGATCTGCCGGGCGTGGGCAAGACGACCCTGGCCTATTCCCTGGCGCGCTCGATGGACTGCGCCTTCTCCCGCATCCAATTCACCAGCGACCTGCTGCCGACCGATGTCACGGGCGTTTCGATTTACGACGAGACCGTGAAGGAGTTCATTTTCAAATCCGGCCCGGTGTTCGCCAACGTCGTGCTGGCCGACGAGATCAACCGCGCCACGCCGAAGACCCAGTCGGCGCTGCTGGAGGTGATGGACCGCAGCAAGGTGACGGTGGACGGCGAGGCGCACTCGGTCGGCGCCCCCTTCATGGTGGTCGCCACCCAGAACCCCGTGGATTACGAGGGCACGTTTCCGCTGCCGGAGAGCCAGATGGATCGCTTCCTGCTGCGCATCCAGATGGGTTATCCCCAGCCGGGCGACGAACTGGAGATCCTGCGCAGCCCGCGCCTCGGCTACGATGCGATCGCCTTGAACCCGGTCGTGACCCGGTCGGACATTCTCAAGATGCAGGCCCTGGTGGGCAAGGTGTTCGTGGAGGACAGCGTGCTCGACTACATCCTGAAGATCATCACCGCGACGCGCACCGAGGCCGAGTTCAAGGCCGGCGCGAGTGTGCGGGGCGGCTTGTCGCTCCGGGCCGCCGCCCAGGCCAGGGCCCTGGTGCAGGGCCGCGATTTCGTCATCCCCGAGGACGTGCAAGCCATGGCCGGGTCGGTGCTGGCCCACCGCCTGTCGCTGGCGCGGCAGACCTCCGATGCGCTGGAGGAGCGCCGCACCGTGCTGGCATCCCTGCACCGCATCATCAATTCCCTGCCGGTCCCGGAATAAATTCCGGGAAATCCCAAACGCCAAAACTCCAAACGCCAAAGAAAATCCAATGATGGATTTCGAATTTAGCGCGTCGGATTTATTTGGGATATGGCCATTGGATTTTGGGCTTTGGCGGCGCGAGCCATGAACGTGATCCCCGCCCCCACCGCCTCGAGCGCCGACTGGCACGGTCCCGGCGCGCCGGACCGCCATAGCGCCTTCAGCTGGCAAACGCTGGTCTGGCTGCTCGTTTTCCCGCCGAAGCGGCATCGCATCTCGGCGACCGTGCCCGGGCTGTTTCTGATCATGGTCGCCATGGGCATCGGCACGGCGGCCTACAACACGGCCAGCAACATTCTGTTCATCACCCTTTCCCTGCTGCTCGCCTGCCTGCTGCTCAGCGGGCTCCTGTCGTGGCTCAATTTCAAGGGAATCTGCTGGCGGGTGCGCCCCCCGGGGCCCTGGCGGGCGGGCCATGAGACGCTCGTCACCGTGGAAGTGCAGAACCGCAAGCGCTGGCTGCCGACCTACGGGCTGTGGTTCGAGCTGCTGACCCAGCCGCGCCTGCTGCCGGCCGCGGCGCAGCCGGAGAAGGAAATGAAGATGCGGGAAATCCTCGCCGCCATCGAGAAGATCGTCACGCGCGGACAGATTTTCCTGCGGGAACGGCTGGAGGCGGGCGGGGCGGCGACGCTGGACTGGGGCGTGCATCCGCAACGGCGGGGGGAGGCGGTGGTGGAACTCGGGGCGGTCGGCTCGCTTTTCCCCTTCGGGTTTTTGAAGAAGAGCATCGGCCAGGCGTTGCGCCACCCGGTGCTGGTCTGGCCCGCCCAGGTGGAATACGAGTGGCAGGGCGCCGCGGCCGCGCCCGCCGGCTCCCAAGGGCGGCGCACCGCGCGGGCCGGGACGGGGGAGGACCTGCTGGCCCTGCGCAAGTACGAGCGCGGTGACTCGCACCGGCTGATTCATTGGAAGGCGAGCGCGCGGCTGGGCCAGCTGATGATCCGCCAATACGCCGCGGAGAGCCACGATGGCTATGTGCTGCGGCTCGACACCCCGGCGGCGCTCTGGTCGCGGCCGGAACAGTTTGAGCTGCTCTGCAGTTTCGCCGCCACACTGGCCGAGGATTTGTTTGCGGGCGACCGGTTGCGCGGCGTGAGCGTCAACGGCGGGCTGTTGCAGGACACGCGGCGCCTCCGCGACCTCGAGGCCTTTCTCGACCAGCTGGCGAGGTTGCAGCCGGTGGAACAGCCGGGTGTAGGCGGGGTGCCCCCACCCCGCGGGGATGCAGCAGCGACGGGTGAGGGCACCCGTCCCACAGTGAGTTTCACCAAAAACCACATCACCTTTGCGCCCTCGGGCGCACGGGGCGTCATCGCCTATGTCGACGGCCAACCGGTTGCCTCAGCTTAACCTCGACGAGCTCCGCCGGCTGAAGTGGCTGCTCGGGGGCGCCCTCTCCCTGGTGTCGCTGTGGACGGTATTTTTCCTCGATGTGGAGGCCCTGAGCCTGGTCGGGGTGGCGGGGGCGGTCATTCTGGTCACGCTGATCTGGCCGCAATTGCCGGCCCGGGTGCCGCCGATTGTCTGGCGGCTGGCGGTGCCGGCGATCATCGCCGTGCTGCTGGCCGACCTGTACTTCAGTACCGACACGCTGCCGGCCCTGATCCGGCTGGCCATTTTGCTCGTGCTCTACCGGGCGGCCTCCTACCGGCGCAAACGCGAGGACCTGCAGCTGATCGTGCTGGGACTGTTTTTGATCGTGGTCGCCGGCGTGCTCACGGTCTCGCTGGGCTTTGCCTTCCTGCTGCTGCTCTTCACGGCCTGCGCCCTGGGGTATCTCTTTGTTGTCACCCTGATCGACCTGACGGAAAACACCAAGCTGGCCCTGACCTACGAGGAGATGAGCCACGCCCCGGTCTGGGCCCGCGGCTCGTGGCGCAAATTCTTCGGGCGGCTGCGGGCGGTGGTGGATTGGCGCCTGCTGGGCTTCGTGGGGGCGCTGTTCACGCTGGTGGTGGGATTCTCCGCAGTGCTCTTCGTCGTCATTCCCCGCTTCGAGATCGCCTCGGGTTTCTTTCTCGACAAGTACATCACGCGGAAAAGCCGCACGGGGTTCACCGACACCGTCAAGTTCGGCGATGTCAGCGAGCTGATCCGCGACGAGGGCGTGGCGATGCGCGTGGACCTGACCGACACCTCCGGCGTCAAGGAGTCGCCCTATTGGCGGCTCGTGGTCCTTGATGAATACAACCGGGAAGGCTTTCGCGTCTCCGCCGGCCTGAAGCGCGAGCTGCTGCGCAGCCAGACCGTGGTGCAGCGGCTCGCCGACCGCACGCGGGGCCGGATCGTCAATTCCGTGGGCGGGATCTGGACTTTCTACGTGGAGCCCGGGGTCAGCCGGTTCCTGCCCCTGCCGGGCCGCTATGGCATGCTGCGCCTGCGGGACATGATGCCGCTGCAAACCAGCACGGGACATCGCCTCGCCGCGATGCGGGTCGAGCCGATGAACATGACGGCGTTTCAACTGGAGGACGTCGAGCTGTCCCCGACCATTTCGGACGGGCGCTTTGCCCAGCGGCTGAAGGAGGTCCGGGAGAATCCCGCGAGAAGAGCGGAGACCGACCGTTCGGATCCGCTGGACAACCTGCGCGGTCCCGCCGGCGAGCTGAACGAGGCCGTGCTGCGCCGGGTGGTGCAGGAAATCACCGGCGGGGCGGTGCTGGCCCCGGACGAATTCGGGCGGCGGGCCATCGCCTGGCTGCAGCAGCGCCATGCCTACGCCCTCTCGGTCAAGCTGCCGCCCGGGGCGGGCCGGGATGACATCGTGCGCTGGCTGGATTCGAACGAGCCCGGCTTCTGCGAGTATTTCGCGGCGGGCTTCACCGTGCTGGCGCGGGCGGCGGGTTATCCCGCCCGGGTGGTGGCCGGCTTTCATGGCGGCGTGCTCAACGGGTTTGAAAACTATTTCATGGTGAGGAATTCCGATGCCCATGCCTGGGCCGAGATCTACGACGGGAAGAATTTCTGGCTGCGCATGGACCCGACCCCGGGGGCCGTCGCCGGCGTCGCCCAGAACGCGGGCGCCAGCATCCAGCGCGACGAGGACAGCAGCTGGTCGGCGCGCATCGACAGCCTGCGCGTGCTGTGGTACCGGCGCATCGTGAATTTCGACTCGCGGACGCAGGTCCAGATGATCGAGCAGGTGAAGTCTTTCACCACCGACACCGGCACCGTGATGCGCGCCCGCTTCGAGGCGTTTACCCAGCGGTTCAAAACCTGGCTCTTCCGGCCGTGGAACCTGGCGCGCCTCGGCAAATCCGCCGGGCTGCTGGTGGCAACGCTGGCCCTCCTGTTCGCGCTGGCCCGATCGGGGGTCTGGGCCTGGCGCCACTGGCAAGGCTGGCGCCGGCCGAATCAATTCGACCCGGTGCGGCGGACCGCCGGGGTCTGGCTGACGCGCTTGCGCCATGTGCCGGTGGAGCGGCAGGTCATCGCCGACCTGCAGCGCCTGCGTTACGGCCGCCGGGAATCCTGGCCGGAGGCGCGGGGGGTGTTCAAGCAGGCGAGGCGGGCGGGGAAGGGTAGAGGGTAGGGCGCGGACTCCGTTCCGCGCCGCGCCGGCGGTGAAGGGACTCACCGCCCTACCTGTCTGGCTCCCAGACGTAGGTCCAGTCCTCGGATTTCGTCACCAAGCCAGCGCGTACCGGATTGTTTCGAATGTAGGTGGTTTTCTCCTCATGGCTTTCGTGCTGCCTGATCCGATGATCGAAGAAATCTCGCTGCCAGTGGATGCCATGCTGCTTCGCCAGGAAGTGTTTCCATGATCTCACGACCGTATCCATGGGTTGCGCCGGGGGGAAACTGATCAATGCGTGGAGATGGTCAGGCATCAGCAGAAGCAGTTGAACATGCCACCGCTGCTTCTCCTGATAAATTGCGGTCGCCTTGAAGATCGCATCGGCAATCTCGGGCGTGCAGAAGCGGTTTTTACCGCGTTCAGCCGCGCAGACCGTGACGAAATAAAGCGGGCAGCCTTTAACCCAGCTTGGGTAGGTGTGTTCCAGCTTGGCGCGATGTGGCAGCGGCATGGGTGATCGGCGCGGAGCGGAGTCCGCGCCCTACCCAAATCGGGCCGCCGCCCGGCCCGATGTAAAATCCGATTTTTACTGCACCTTGAAATTCACCGGGGCCGGCGCGGGCTGGCGCTCGCTCTTCTCCTTCCAAGTCTCGAGGATGGCCTTGACGATGGGGGCGGCGTAGGTGCCGCCATGGTAGCCGACATCGGGCTCGGTGCCCTCCATCACCACGGCGATGGCAATGCGGGGATTTTCGATCGGGGCAAAGGCGATCATCCAGGCCAGATCGATGCGGCCCTTCTGCGCCGTGCCGGTCTTGGCGGCGGCGCGCAGCCCTTCCACCTTGGCGAGTTTGGCCGTGCCGAACTCATAGCACTGTTCCAGCCCCTGGAGGATGCCGTTGTAGTCCGCCGGGGACAGGCCGATGGGCTCGGTGTGCTGCGCCGGCCGGTTGGGATCATGGAGCAGCGTCGGCTTGGTCTCGGTCTCCCCGCGCGCAAATGAAGCCATCATGCAGGCGACCTGCAGCGGCGTCACGAGGGTGTCGCCCTGGCCGATTGCGGTGTTCGCCGTGTCGCCCGGCACCCAGCGCTCCTTGAGGTTGGCCAGTTTCCAGGCGGGACTGGCCACATGCGGGCTGCTGAATTCGTAGGGCAGCTCGATGCCGGTCTTGTGGTCGAACCCGAACCGGTGGGCTTCCGCCGCGATCAGGTCGGGGCCCGTATCGAGGCCGAACTTGTAGAAAAACACGTTGCACGAGACCGTGATCGCCTTGATGAGGTCGACCTCGCCGTGGCCGTACTTCGCGTCACAGGGAAAACGGCGGTTGCCCACCATGAAATAGCCGGGGCAGACGATCCGGGAGGTGCCCCGCTCGATGGCGCCGCTGCGGAGGCCGGCGGTGGAGGTGATGACCTTGAAGGTCGAGCCCGGGGGATACTGGCCCTGCGTGGCCCGGTTCAGCCAGACGCCGGATTTTTCGACGTCCTGGTCCGGCGTGAGGTTGGGGATGCGCGTGGCCAGGTCGTAGTCGGGCTTGGAGGCCATCACGAGCACCTCGCCGGTCTTGACGTCGAGGGCCACGACCGCCCCGACCTTGTCCTCCATGGCGTTCTCCGCCGCTAGCTGCAGCTCGCTGTCGAGGCTTGTGATGAGGTTGTGCCCCTGCACGGGCCGGCGTTGCTGCAGGCGCTTGTCGACGGGCTGGGTGACCTTGTAGCCCGCCGGGTCGACCAGGTAGATGGCCCCGCCGGTCTCGCCCTGCAGCTGCTCATCAAAGATTTTCTCCAGGCCCGCCCGGCCGACGGAGCCCTTCATCTTGAAGGTCAGCAGGTCCTCGCCCTCGAAGTCCTCCACCTCCGGGTCGTTGTTGACCCCGGTGTAGCCCAGCGTGTGGGCGGCGACGGAGCGGAAGGGATAGGAGCGGGTGCTGGAGGTGTAGACCTGCAGCGGGGAGCTGACGGGCAGGCGCTCGATGAGCCGCGCATATTCCTCCGGGGCCAGGTCATTCAGAAGGACGTACGGCAGCAGGAGCGACTGGGTGAAGTGGCGGTTGAGCTCGGCGGTGCGGACCGCCTCGCGGCGGCCGATGAGGGCATTGATCTTGTCCAGGTAGCGCTGGGCCACGGTGGCGCGTGCAATGCGGGAGAGCTGGTCGTCATTCGGCCGGTCCCGGGGTTCCGCGCTGGCGTAGTTTTTCTCGATCTTGCGGTATTCGGCGCGGAACTCCCCGCGCAATTCCGCCAGGTTGAGGACCACGGAGAAACGCGGGCGGTTGCCCACCAGCATCTGGCCGTCGCGGTCGTACAAATTGCCCCGCGGCCCGGGCACGACAATCCGGCGCAGGCTCTGCAGGCGCTCGCGCTCGTTGTAGAGCGTGGTCCGGATCAGCTGCCGGTAGACGAGGCCGCAGCCCAGCAGGAGCACCATCGCCGCAATGGCGCCGTGGAAAAGCAACAGGCGCGGATTGCGGGCGGAGTGGGTTTCAATGAGGCGGCTCATGCGCTGGAAATCACAAACGCCAAGGTCCAAAAGCCAAACCGGAAGAAACGGAGGAAGGAAAATCTAAGGGCACTGATGATTCCGCGCCGGGCATCTTTGTAGTTTGGGACTTGGACTTTGGATTTTGCGGGTGCTAAATCTGCACCCGTTTTCCGGTTTCGGGATGGATGCGCACGAGTTCCATCGTGCGGGCCTGCAGGGCGAGAAACCACGGCGCGAGGAGCAAGATGAACAGCTGGGAGGCGAGGAGGTCACCAAAGATGCGCAGCCAGGCTTCGCCCGGGCGCGGATTGGCGCCGACAAGCAGAAAGGAGAGGGCGATGAAGAGAAAAAGATTGGCCAGTTGCGCGACCACAATGCCGAAGACCGAACCTTCGCGGGGAAACCGCTGGCGGCCGGACAGGAGCGTGGCGTGGATGAGGCCCAGCAGCAGCAAGTGGGTGCCGAAGGGCACGGGCGTGCCGGCGTCGAGCAGCAGGCCGGTGAACCCGGTGGCGATCAGGCCGTGCCGCCGGTCCAGCCGCAGCGCGGCGTATACCGTGAAGAGGCCGCCGACGTACAGGTGGACCGCATGGTCGGCCAGGAAGTTGTTGGCCAGCCCGACGAGCCACCACAGCAGCAGATTGGCGAGGAAGACGATCAGCCAGCGGGGATCGGATTTACGCATGGCGGGAGCAACTCCGTTGAGTCATCGCGAGGAACGCGCAGCGGGCCCTGGCGATCCAGTCCCTCGACCCTGCTCGGGAGACTGAGCCCGTCGAAGTGCTGGATTGCTTCGACGTCCCGTGAGGCGGGACGCCTCGCAATGACAAACCGGTATGCGCGGGCATCTTCATTCCTCCGGATTCAGCGGCACGAGCACGGTGACCTCCGTGAGGGAGCCGATGCGCTCGTCGAGCGACACCTCGCCGGACTTGAACAGGCCATCGGGACTGAGATCGAGGTTGGTGATTTCGCCGATCGACAAGCCGGGCGGAAACACCCCGCCGAGCCCGGAGGTCACCAGGTGCCGGGTGGCGTTGCGGGCCGCGGTGAACTCCAGCGGCACGAATTCCACCGTGCCCCGCGGGGACTTGAAGGAATCATTCAGCCCGCCCTGGTAGCTGACCGGCCGGTTGTCGCCCGTCACGCTGGCGGCGAGGCGAAAGGTCGGGCTGGTGATCAGGTCGACAATGGCGGTGTAGCGATGGACCTCGGTGACGCGGCCGACGACGCCGCCGGAGAACACGACCGGGGCGCCCACGGTGATGCCGTAATTTGTGCCCTTGCGAATGACCATGCGCTGCCACCAGCCGGAGAAATCGCGTTGCGCCACCCGCGCCGCCTCGTAGCGGAAGGCGGGCATGGAGGGCAGGTTGAGCAGGTTCTCGAGCCGCAGGATTTCGGCCTCCAGCTCCTTGTTGCGCTGGGTGCTGAAGGCGTACTCGGCGATCAGGCCGGACACCTGCTTGCCGGCCTTGAGCAGCTCATCCTTCGAGTGCAGCCGGTTGGCCCAGAAGGTGTCGAGATCCTCCACAAACGAATCCGCCACGAGCAGCGGGGCCTGGATCTCGAAAAAGGTGGCGCGCGCAAATGTCTTGAGGACGAGGGGCACGAACAGCCACACCAGCAAGATGACACCCAGCGTGGCGAAAGGTCGGGCCTGATCGAAGCGTTGCGGAAGCACGGCGGGCGGGAGTTTATCCGGTTAGAATGGCTGATTTGGGCGAACGTACAGCGTTCCGGCTTTCGTCAGCGCCCAACACACCCCGGCGCTTTGCGCCACCCCTCTCCAGAGGGGACCCCATCCCTGGTTGGCGTTGCCGGTGGTCCCCTCTGGAGAGGGGTGCCCGCAGGGCGGGGTGTGGAAGGGAACGGGCATCGACGTGCGACGCGCCTACGCTCAGAAGTCAGCGACGGTCCGGTAGAGTTCGTCGATGTTGTTCAGGAAAACGCCCGTGCCGTTGGCCACGGCGGAGAGGGGATCGTCGGACACGGTCACCGGCAGGCCGGTTTTCTCGGAGAGGAGCTTGTCGATGCCCCGGATCAGCGAGCCGCCGCCGGCCATGACGAAACCGCGGTCGACCAGATCGGCGGAGAGCTCGGGCGGGCAGCGCTCCAGGGCGGCGCGCACGGCCTCGACGATGGCGCCGACCGTGTCGGCCATGGCCTCGCGGATTTCCTGGGAAGTGATGTGGATCGTCTTGGGCAGGCCGGCGACGGAGTCGCGGCCCTTGACCTCCATCGCGAGCTCGGTCGCGAGGGGATAGGCGGAGCCGATGGTCACCTTGATCTCTTCCGCCGTGCGCTCGCCGATGAGCAGGTTGTAGGCCCGCTTCATGTAGTTGATGATGGCGGCGTCGAACTCATCGCCCGCCACGCGGATGGACTTGGAAAACACGATGCCCGACAGGGAGATGATGGCGATCTCGGTGGTGCCGCCGCCGATGTCGCAGATCATGTTGGCCGCGGGCTCATCGACGGGCAGGCCGACCCCGAGGGCCGCGGCCATGGGCTCGAGGATGGTGATCACCTCGCGGGCGCCGGCGTGCGTGGCGGATTCCTTCACCGCCCGCTTCTCGACCTCGGTGATGCCGCTCGGGATGGCGACGACGACGCGGGGCGATACGACCTTGGAATTATTGTGCACCTTCTTGATGAAGTAGCGGAGCATCGCCTCGGTGATGTCAAAGTCGGCGATGACGCCGTCTTTCATCGGGCGGATGGCCGTGATGTTGCCCGGGGTGCGCCCGAGCATCTTCTTGGCCTCGTCCCCGACGGCGAGCACCTTGCGGGAGGTGGTGTGCACCGCGACCACGCTGGGTTCGCGGAGGACAATGCCCTTGTCCTTTACATAGACGAGGGTGTTGGCCGTACCCAGATCGATGCCGATGTCGTTGGAAAAAAGTCCCAGCAGTTGGTTGAACATTGGTGCGGTGGCGGGGGGTTGAGGAATACAAGCGGTCCAGCGGCGAAATTGTCAAAAGCAAACTCGTTGGCTAAAACAGGTTAGGGTGGCCCCTGGCCCGGTTGGCCGGGCAGGTTGCAGGCTGGGGTGCGGGCTTGACGCTGGGAAAGGATGTGGCGTGTTAGTTACTGGCAACGCCATGCACGGTATCGATTTCATCCAGGATCTTGCGGTGGTCATGCTTGTCGCCGGGCTGGTCGGCTGGGCCTGCCACCGGGTGGGCCTGTCGGTCATTGTCGGCTACCTGACGGCCGGCATGCTCATCGGGCCCTACAACCTGCCGGTGGCCCTTGTTTCCGACATCGAACGCATCGACACGCTGTCCCAGGTCGGCCTCGTTTTTTTGATGTTTTCCATCGGCATGAAGCTGAGCTTGCGAAAACTGCGGAAGCTCGGGGTGGCGCTCGTGCTGGCGACGATGATCGAGGCCGGGTTGATCTACACCTTTACCCGGACCTCGGCGGGGCTGATGGGGCTGGGCGCGACCGAGACGGTTTTTCTGGCGGCCATGCTGATGATCTCCAGCTCGGCGGTGATCAGCAAGGTGCTGGCCGACATCGGCGCGACGCACGAGAAGGTCGGCCAGATGGCCATGGGCGTGTTCGTC
The DNA here is from genome assembly GCA_037128315.1 of Opitutia bacterium. Classification (GTDB taxonomy): domain Bacteria; phylum Verrucomicrobiota; class Verrucomicrobiia; order Opitutales; family Opitutaceae; genus Lacunisphaera. Next base: position 15,465 of record JBAXWQ010000009.1, read on the forward strand.
GTGGAGGATGTCATCGCGGTGTTGCTGCTCACCGGCCTCAGTTCCTACGCCAGTCTCGCCGGCGTCACGGCCCACTCGGCTCCCTTGGGCAAGACCCTGCTGCTGCTGACGGCGTTTGTGGTGCTGGTGGCGATCGGCGGGGTCCTGTTGCTGCCGTGGCTGCTGAAGAAGCTCAGCCTGACAGGCGGGGCGGAGCTGCCGACCCTGGTGCAGGCCGGACTCCTGTTCATTCTGGCCACCGCCGCGCACAAGGCCGGGTTCTCCCTTGCGCTGGGCGCCTTTCTGCTCGGAGCAATCGTGGCGGACACGCCCCAGCGGACGCAAGTCGACCGGACCTTCGAAGGGCTGCGCGACGTGTTCAGCGCGGTCTTCTTCGTGGCGATTGGCATGATGATCGAGCTGCACGCCCTCCTGGATTCATGGCGGCTCGTGCTCCTGGTCACACTACTGGCGCTCACCGGCCGCTCCGTGGCCTGTGCCACCGGCCTGCTGGTGACCGGCTCGCCGATGCGCGAGGCGGTGCGGGTGGGGCTGCTGGTTGTCCCCGTGGGCGAATTCACCTTCATCATTGCGCAGCTGGGCATCGCCGGCGGCGTGCTGCCCAAAAGCTTCCAGGTGGTCGCGGTGGGGGCCGCCTTGCTCACGACGTTTGCCGCGCCGCTGATTGCCCGGCGTTCGGCCGGCCTGGCGGGCTGGTGTGAGAGGCGCGAGCCCCGCTGGCTTTCGGCCTGGCTCCAATTCTACCGGGGCTGGCTGGAGCGCCTGCGGGAGCGCAGCCGGCGCAACTTGATCTGGCAGCTGAGCCGGCCGCGGCTGGTGCAGATCGGGCTGGGCCTGCTGCTCATCACCGGGGTGCTGGCGTTCTCGGGACCGATGCTCGGGCTGCTGCTGGAGGTGGTCCCCGCGAATTGGCTTTTTCCCCGCGGCCCGCAGGTCATCTATTGGAGCGGCATATGCCTGATTATTCTGCCCCCGCTGGTCGCAGTCTGGCGGAACCTTTCCGCGCTGGCGATGCTTGTCGCGGAGGTGGTCTTTGCCGGCAACCCGGCCCAAGGCGTGCGGTTTGCCCCGATGCTGGAGCTGGCGCTCAAGGTGTTTGGCGGGCTCGGCCTGTTCCTCTGGCTGAGTGCGTTTTTTCCCTTCGCGAGCGGGGCGCGCTGGGTGCCGCTGCTGGTCATGGGCGTCGTCACGCTCGTGATCGCATTTTTCCGGCGCAAACTGATCTATTGGCACAGCGTCCTGGAAGTGGAGTTTCAGGAGCGGCTGGCCCAACCGGCCGGGGGAAGCGCCCCGGCTTGGCTAATGCCTCACGCCGACTGGAACCTGACCCTGTCGGAATGTGTCCTGCCCGATCTGGCGGATGTCCGGGGCCGGACGCTGGGGGAGCTGGAGTTGCGTTCGAAGATTGGCTGCACCGTGGCCGGAGTGGAGCGGCAGGGGGTGCTCGTGGAAAATCCCCCGGCGGGCTTTGCCCTCTATCCTCGGGACCGCGTGCTGCTGTTGGGTGAGCCGGCGCAGACGGCGGCGGCCAAGCGGGTTCTGATCAAGGTGTCGGGTGTCCTGCCGCCCTCCGGCCTGGAGGACGTGCGCATGGAGGTGGTGTCCGTGCCGGCGGGGAGCAGCCATGCCGGCCAAACCTTGGGCGAGCTGGCCCTGGGCCGCAAGGTGGGTGTCCAGGTGTCCGGCATCAACCGGCCCGGCCAGCGGATCCTGAACCCGCGTGGCGACGAAAAAATATTCGCGGGGGACGAACTCCTCGTGATGGGCAGTGCGGACCAGATCGCCCTGTTCAAGGCGGGGATGGAGTAGAGGCGTGGAGCGGGGATGGGCTTGAACCGCCGGGTATCCACCAGACGGTCCCTGCGAGTAATACCAACGTCCCTTAGAATTTGGACTGTCATTGCGAGGAGCGCAGCCGTTTCGACCAGCTCAAGGTCCCGAGTCAGTCGAGGGACGACGAAGCAATCCATCTTTCCGTCTTCGCTCATAGCCGTAAGCCAGTCGAACGACTGGATCGCCACGGCGCGCTGCGCGCACCTCGCGATGACAAAAGTCTAAAAGCAGAGGGCGTTGGTATAATCGGTATCGGTTACCGCAAAAAAGGCGCATCCGGTTGGGATGCGCCTGAGAAATACTAAGCTGGCGGGCCGGCTCAGTTGTTGCCCGGCTTCTGGCTCACGTCGGACTTCTTCTCTTCCTTGTCGTCCTCCGTCGCTTCCTTCGACGCCTTCTTGAATTCCTTGACGGACTGGCCGAGGCCCTTGGCGAGGGCCGGCAGCTTGGCGCCGCCGAACAGGAGAAGGATGATGACCAGAATGATCATCAGTTCCGGGCCGCCGAGACCGAAGATGCCGGCGAGGGTGATGGGTGCGAATGACATGGTGGATGATTGGTAGATTTTGGGGGAGGGAACGTAAAGGCCGAAAGCGGCCTCAGCTTTGCGGGAACAGCAGCTTGCCGAGCGGGCCGCCCTGCTTGATGAACTGCGGCGGGATCGCCGGGGGCTTCTTGAGCAGATTCTGCGGATTGTCGATCTGCTCGGCGTCAAAGAAGCCGTGCAGCTGGCGGATGCGCGTCGGGTGGCGCATCTTGCGAAGCGCCTTGGCCTCGATCTGCCGGATGCGCTCGCGGGTGACCTTGAACTGCTTGCCGACCTCCTCGAGCGTGCGGCTGTAACCGTCGACCAGGCCGAAACGCAGCGTCAGCACGCGGCGCTCGCGCTCGGTGAGGGAGTCGAGCACGTCCATGATCTTTTCGCGCAGGAGCGAGAAGGCGGTCATGTCGTAGGGATTGTCCGCCGACTTGTCCTCGATGAAATCGCCGAAGCTGGTGTCGTCGCCGTCGCCGACCGGCGACTGGAGCGAGATGGGCTGCTGCGCCATCTTCATGATCTGCTGCACGCGCTCGACGGGCAGGTTCATCTCGTCGGCGACCTCCTCCGGGGTGGGCTCGTGGCCGTATTCCTGCAGGAGCTGCTTCTGGACCTGCATGACCTTGTTGAGGGTCTCGATCATGTGGACCGGGATGCGGATGGTGCGGGCCTGGTCGGCGATGGAGCGGGTGATGGCCTGGCGGATCCACCACGTGGCGTAGGTGGAGAACTTGTAGCCGCGGCGGTATTCGAATTTTTCGACGGCCTTCATCAGGCCCATGTTGCCCTCCTGGATGAGGTCGAGGAAGGAGAGGCCGCGGTTGGTGTACTTCTTGGCGATCGAGATGACGAGGCGCAGGTTGGCCTCCACCATCTCGGTCTTGGCCTGGTGGGCCTCGCGGATGAAGCCGCGCGCGGTCTTCAGCGTGTCCATCAGGTTCTGCGGCGTGATGCGCATCTCGGCCTCGAAATGCTTGAGCCGGTGGTTGACGGCGCGCACATCGATCGCGGCATCCTTCTTGGACTTCGGATGCTTGGCGCGGTGCAGGTCGTGGAAGCACTTCTCGACCTCGTGGATCTTCGGGCGCAGCTCGAGGAGGAAGTCCTCGTACACCTTCAGCTTGAAGAAATATTTGACGTAGCTGGCGCGGAGGACGTTGTCGCGCTTCTTGAAGCGGGTCATCGCGTTCTTGCGCGCCTTCTCGTCCCGGGCCTTGAGCGAGTCATGCCACGCCTCGGTGGCGATCGCGTCGTTGCTGCGGGTGATCTCGACCAGCTTCTGGAGGTTCTTGAAGTAGACGTCGCGGCTCTCGATCTTCTTGTCGATGACCAGGCGGTCGAAGCGCTCGGTGCGGAGCAGGAGCTTCTCGCCGAGGTCGGCGAGGTGCTTGCCGACCGGCCCGAGGGCGAAGAGGGCGGCGAGGGCGTTGATCTCGGCGGTCTCGATGCGCTTGGAAATCTCCACTTCCTGCTCGCGGGTCAGCAGCGGGACCTGGCCCATCTGCTTGAGGTACATGCGGACCGGGTCGTCGAGGATGTCGTTGTTCGACGTGCGCGATTCCTCCTCCTCGGCCTCTTCCTGCCGCTGCTTGTAGTTGTCCACCTCACCCGGATCGAGAATGTCGATCTCCAGGTTCTGCAGAATGGAAATGACGTTCTCAATGTCCTCCGGATTGTCGACGGACTCCGGCAGCGCCTCGTTGATGTCCGCGTAGGTCAGGTAGCCCTGCTCCTTCGAGAGGCGGATGAGGTAGCGGATCTTCTCGTTCAGGTCGCTGGACAGATTCTCGAGCGCCTTCTCCTTGAATTCCTTGGCGGCGTCGGCGGTGGCGGCGAGGGGGGCGCTGTTCTTGGTCGGCTCGGGATGCTTGCCGGGGGCGGCGGCCGGGGCGGGCTTGGCGGCTTCGTGATGCTTGGCGGGGACCGCCTGATGCTTGTCCGGAGCCTTCTCCTTGGGCTCGGGGGCATGCGCTTTCGCAGGCGCCTTTTCGTGGGCGGACTTGGTCGTGGGCTTGGCGTGCTTGGAATGGCTCGGCATAACGTAAATAATAGCTCCTTAGGCAGGTTACAGTCGATCAGCGGGCGTTGACGTCGACGTCAGCTTTCTAGCGAGAGCTGAGGCGGATGTTGGAGCTGGCGGGTGATTTCGGCGCGCTGTTTCAACAGGGAAATTAGGTCAGGGTCACCATTCGTCCCTTTCGAGGCTATTTCAAGTTCTATTTGCCGCAGCCGGGGCTCGAGAAAACGGCGCTGCAAAGCCCGCAGGCCCTCGTTGGCGATCTTGGCCAAATCATCATCGCCCGCCGCCTCGAACAGGAGGGAGGCCACGAGCGACTTTTCCTCTTCTGTCTCAAGCAGTTGGTCGAGCTGTTCGCGCCCGCTCCAGCCGTTGTGGGTTGTCTCGCCCAGGATGCGGTCCAGCAGCAACCCGGCGGTGTGGGACGAGTCGATCCACTCGGGGGGCAACAGGCTGGCCAGGACTTGGAGCAGTGATTCGTGGTGCAGGCAGAGAAACAGCAGATGGGCCTCGGTGGACTTGCCGTGGATGTCGGCGGGCGGCGTCCCGGGAGCGGGGAGGGCGTTGGGATTGGCGAAGCGGGCGCCGCTGGGCCGGGCCAGGAACAGGCGGAGGTCGCGCTCCAGCGAACTGAGCGGCACGCGGAGGTGCAGCGCGATCTCGCTCAGGAAACTCATGCGGGTCACATCCGAATCGGTCTGGGCGATGATCTCGTAGAGGGCGGTGGCCGCCCGCGACTTCTGTTCCGCCGGCGCCGTCGCGGCCTCGGGCAGCAGCGAGCGGCAGGCAAAGGCCATGGCGGAGAGCGAGCTCTGCTTGACGGCGTCGTAGGCCGCAAGGCCGCGCTCGAGGAAGAGCAGATCCGGATCCAGCTTCTCGGCGCCGGCCAGCATGAGGAAGCGCACCTCCAGCCCCGCCTTGAGGGCCAGGGGCAGGAAGCGCAGCGCGGCTTTCTGGCCGGCGCTGTCGCTGTCGAAGAAGCATTCCACCTGGGGATGATAGCGGCGCAGCAGCGCCAGCTGGCCCTCCGTGATCGAGGTGCCCTGGGGGGCGATGGCGGTCTGCAACCCGACGCTCCAGCAGCGCAGCGCATCGAGCTGGCCCTCGACCAGCACGAAGGGATGACCTTCGCCGGCATGGCTGCGGGCGCGGTCGAGGTTGAAGAGCAAATTGCGCTTGGTGAAAATCGGGGTCTCGGGCGAGTTGACGTATTTGGCCTCGCGGGCCGGGTCGTCCGCCGGGGTCAGCTCGAGCTGGCGGGCGGTGAAGGCCACGATCCGCCCCTGATGGTCGCGAATGGGGATCATCAGCCGGCCGCGGAAGCGCGGGCGCAGCGCGCCCAGCGTCAGCACGGCCCCGTCGCGCGTGAAAAACAAGCCGCATTGCCGCAGCGCGTCCTCCGTGAATTTCCGCTTGAGCAGCGCCGCCGCGAGCCCGCTGTCCTCGGGCGGCGCGAAGCCGATCTTGAAGTCCTCGGCCAGCTCCAGGGTGAAGCGCCGGTTCTGCACCCAGTAGTTGCGGATGAACTCCCCGGGCGGATTGGTCGCGAGAAACGCCTGCCGGTAGTAATCGGCCGCGAGGTCGTGGATGTCGAAAATTTCCTGGCGCAGCGACCGCGTCTCCTTGGTGGGCCCGCCCGAGCCTTCCTCGTACTCGAGGGTCAGACCAAAGCGCTGGGCGATGGCCTCGACCGACTCGGTGAACTGCAGGCCCTCGGTCTCCATCACAAAGTTGATGACATCACCCGCCTTGCCGCAGCCGAAGCATTTGTAGAAGCCCTTGTCCGCGGAAACATTGAAGGACGGGGTTTTTTCCGAGTGGAACGGACACAGCCCCTTGAAGCGGCCGCCGCCGGCCTTCTTGAGCACCACCACCCGCACCACGACATCGTGGATGTTCACCCGGTTCTTCAGGTCGCGGAGACTGTTGGCTTTGATGACGGGCACGGGAGTGTAGGTGAGGACATGCCATCGATTTTGTCCAGCGTGCTTCAAACCAAGGGCTGTTGGGGTAGTGCTTTGGCCAAGGCCTCGGTCCCCCAGGACGGCCCCTACCGGGTTGCCGGAAGCAGGGGGTAGGGCGGAGAGTCCCTTCACCGCCGTGCCCCCTGCGCGGAACGGAGTCCTCGCCCTACCTGCGAAATTACCGTCCCAGATTAAACTTTTAACCGCCGATGCGGTCTGTCACGTTACGCGACTCGCCCTCTGCACTTCCGCGCACCTCACTCATGCGTTCATTCCTCCAACAATTGATCATTGTCCTCGGCCTGGGCTGCGGACTCACCGCCTTCGCGGCCGCCAAGCCCGCCCCCTCGGCCGCCGTCTGGGAACACCGGCTGGTGGATTTCAGCGATGCCGACTACCGCTATGCGGTGGAGCAGCTCCTGCAGGATTTCGAGCAGACCACCAAGCACCCCCTGGTCCCCGGGCCCAAGAAAAAAGTCGGCCTGAAAATCTACGCGGATTCCGGTCCGGGCCTGGCGACCCCCTTCGGCCTGGTCCGCGCCCTCATCGTCGCCCTCGAGAAACGCGGCTTTGCCTCGGAAAACATCTTCCTCGTGGGCCTCAATCCGCTGCGCCTCCGCCTCACCGGCTACCTGCCGTCGTTTTCCAGCGGGGTGGTGCCATTCCCCGGGCATCCGGTCTACGTGCTCGAGTCGGGCAAATTCTACGATCCGACCTGGTTCTATGACAGCCCGCTGCCTTCGCGCTTCGACCCGGTGATCAACGACCGGGCCGTCGAGGCGGCCGCCGGCGGCAAATCCACGACCACGACCGAGGAGGATCGCAAGAGCTTCCTCGCCACACCGCTGTTCCTCGATGCCGATTTCTGGATCAACCTGCCCGTGTACACCGACCACCCCGTGCTCGGGGTCAACGGGGCCCTGGTCAACGCGACGCTCTGGAACGCCAGCAACACCTTTCGTTTTTTCAAGAGTCCCGCCACCGCGCCCGCCGCCGTGGCGGAGATGTCCGCCATCCCCGAGCTGCGCGAGGGCTGGGCGCTCAACATCGTCAGCCTGCAGCTCTACCAGTTCATCGGCGGGCCCTATTTCAATTCGCTCTACACCAACTCGGAGCCGCGCCTCCTCATGAGTTCCGACCCGGTCATCCTCGATGCCCTGATGCTCAAGAAGCTCAATGCGGCGCGCAAGAAAGCCGGGTTTGAGCCGATTTCCGACGACGAGGCCCGCATGCTGGACTTCGCCCAGCAGCTGGGCGTCGGTTCGAATGATATTTCGAACGTGAGCGTGCGGCGCTCGGGCGGCGGACAGCCTTAGCCGGAACGATGCATTTGAACCACGGATTTCACGGATATCACGGATTTTTCAGAAGGATAAGACCGACCAATATCTACGGCGGCTCATTCACTGATCAACGAGAACCAAATCCCTGATGCACTGATTCAACTGCCTTGATCCGTGCAATCGGTGTAATCCGTGGTGAATTCGTCTGAATTGTTCCGGCTTAGGCGAGGGTAGGGTTGCCGCTTGTCGGCGGACCGCTCCCCATGCTAACGCCGGCCCGGCGACAAGCGCCGGCCCTACCCCAAGCCGGCTTTAGCTCTTCTGCTCCTCGCCGCAGATGCTGTTCACCACGGCAAACAGGGCGGTGCCGGCGGCGATCACGAGAAAGGAGGCGACGAGGCGCCACAGGGAGTCCTTCTTCGCGAAATCCCAGATCGCCAGAATGCACACCACCACACTGGCCATGATGCAGAGGGAGATGATGTAGAAGGAAACGGCCCGGACGATTTCCGGCGGGAAATATCCCTTGGATTTTTTGCCATTGCGCCCGGCCCGAACGGGGGCGGCCTGAGCTACGGGGGCGGGGGTAATCACGGGAGGTTGGTCGCTCATCATTGTAGGGATAGGAGGGCTGCGGCCGGCATCGATCCCACGCCGCGCTGGCGGGGAAGGGGCCGCAGCAGCAAACCCGCTCACCGGGTGGCTGACAATCCCATTTCAATCCGGCATCCGGTCCGTGCCGGACGCAATCATCCTCGGGGCAGGCCCCGAGATATTATGCCCAACATCATTACTGTAGCCGGGGTCGCTGACCCCGGACCGGCCTCAACGAGGCCGGCTACCGGGAATAAAAAGGCGCGCCAACATTGGCGCGCCGAAGAGGGACCCGAAGCAGCGAACGATCAGTGGGCGGTGACTGTCACCGCGACCGCACTGTCACCCGCGCTGCTCTTGAAGAACAGCGAACCCGCACCGGGCTTGCCGCCCTGGATCATCACGGTGACGCTGGTCTGGCCCGCGCCGACCATCACCTCGGGCATGACGACGCTGGCGGGTACGTCCGTGGTGACATCGATCAGCATGCCGCCGCCGGGAGCGGGGGTCGGGATGGTGAAGGTCAGGGCCTGCTGCTCACCCTGGCGCAGGGTCAGGCTGGAGGGTGTGACCTGGAAGCTGATGGCATCGACGCGGAAAGTGCCGACATCCAGGGGGGCGCCGCCCCCATTGACGCTGAGCCGGTAGCTGTGGCCAGGGTTGACGGAGGGCACGAAGAAGCTGAGCGCGCTGGGCGACTCGAAGACGGTGCGGGTGGGCGACTGGTCAAAGTAAACCACATCCTGCGGGGTGAAGCCGGCCCCGAGCACGCTGACGCGCGAGCCCACCGGGGCGCGCGTCGCCTCGGAGCGGATGATGTAGCGTCCGGCAATCTTCATGGTTTGCAGCTCGGAGTAGACCTGATTCGGCAGCGGGCTGGTCTGATTCTCGACCTTGTAGTCGCAGATGAAGTAGTAGGACGCCGCGGCCCGGCCGGCCGGGACCTGATAGTCAAACTCCCAGATGTCCGTTCCCACGGTGCTTCGGGTCATGTTGTAGCTGGAGCCATCGATGACGATGCGCGGGGTGATGCTGGTGCGCTCGATGCGGCTGGATTCGGGCCGGAAACTGGCCGTGACGGTGTAGATCTGCGACGGATTCTGGGGGACGGTATCCGGCGTCAGGTTGGTGATCGTGAGATTGCAGCCGGTCAGCACCAGCAGCATGAGGGCTGCGGCGATGGCGGTAAAAATTCTGCTCGCGTGAAGGAAGGGAGTCTTGTGCATTTGGATGAGTGATCGCCGAGGCCACGTAGGCTGTTGGCCGGTCGTAAATTGACAACTTTCATAATGGTCGAGCTCCCCTCAGGGCAAGAAAAAGCGCAGCGCCCCCCGCCGTCCTCGCCGTCACCGTCACCGCTGGGTGTCTATGTGCATGTTCCTTTTTGCGCGACGACCTGTGATTTCTGCGCTTTCTACCAAACCGTGCCCAAAGGTGACGCCGTGCGGCGATATCTTGATGGCGTGGAGACGGAAGCAGGTCTGGTCGAGTGGAACGGGCGCCGGGCTAACACGGCGTTCTGGGGCGGCGGTACTCCCGGATTGCTGCGGCCGGCGGAAATCGAGCAATTGGGCCGAACGATGCTCCTTTATTCGGGCCAGCCGGAGGAATGGTCGGTCGAAATGGCTCCGGCGACCGTCACCCCGGACCGGTTGGCGGTTTTACGGGCGCTGGGCGTGACCCGCATCT
>JBAXWQ010000090.1:0-11667 GCA_037128315.1 Opitutia bacterium
CACCTGCAATGATCCCGTGAAATGAATCGTCCGGACCGTCTGGAGGGCCGCTTCGTTGCCCAGATAGGCGCGGGCCTTGGCGATCACCTGCTCCAGACTCTCGGCCTGGAGCGGGACGGCAGCCAGAGCCACCAGCACTGGCAATAGGACCATGTAACGGGCTTTCATCGGGGATAGGGAGACACCGGAATCTGGTGCGGGTGCCGTGTTTCGCAACGGGAAACTCACTCCCACTCAATGGTGGCCGGCGGCTTGGAGCTGATGTCGAGCACCACCCGGCTGACCCCGCGCACCTCGTTGGTGATGCGGCTGGAGATTTTCTGCAGCAGGTCGTGGGGCAGCTTGGCCCAGTCCGCCGTCATGGCGTCGATGCTCTCCACGATGCGCAGGGCGATCACATAGTCATAGGTGCGCTCATCGCCGAACACCCCCACGGTTTTCACCGGCAGGAATACGGCAAAGGACTGCCAGACCTTCCAGTAATAACCGGACTGCATCATCTCGTCCTGCAGCACCGCATCGGCATTGCGGAGAATCTCGAGTTTGTCCGCCGTGATGTCGCCCATGACGCGCACGCCGAGACCGGGCCCCGGGAACGGCTGGCGCCAGACCACTTCCTTCGGCAGGCCGAGCGCCGCCCCGACCAGGCGCACCTCATCCTTGAATAGCTCGCGCAGCGGCTCGATGAGCTTGAGCTTCATGCGCTCGGGCAGGCCGCCGACATTGTGGTGGGTCTTGATCAGCGAGGCGGGATTGCCGGCGATGGAGACGGACTCGATGACATCCGGGTAGAGCGTCCCCTGCCCCAGAAACTCGGCGCCACCGATGGATTTCAGGGACTGCTCGAAAACCTCGACGAAGGTGCGGCCGATGATCTTGCGCTTCGTCTCGGGTTCGCTGACGCCCTTGAGGCGCTTGATAAAAAGAGCCGAGGCATCGACCACGCGGAGGTCGATCTTGAAGTTTCGCTGGTAGAGTGCCTCGACGTAGGCGCGCTCATCCTTGCGGAGCAGGCCGTTGTCGACGAAGACGCAGGTAAGCTGCTTGCCGATGGCCTTGTGCAGCAGCGCCGCCGCCACGGACGAATCCACGCCACCGGAAAGGCCGAGCAGGACGCGGGACTTGCCCACCTTCGCCCGGATGTCGGCCACGGCGTGGGCGATGAAGTCCTTGGTCGTCCAGTCCTGCTGCGCACCACAGACGCCGACGAGAAAGTTGCGGATCATGTCCACGCCGCGCTCAGTGTGGAAGACCTCGGGATGGAATTGGATGCCGTAGAAACCGCGCTGCCGGTCCTCGATGCCGGCGAAGGGCGAGTTGTCCGAGACGGCGGTGGCGACGAAACCAGGCGGGAGCTTGGTCAGCTTGTCGCCGTGCGAATTCCAGATGCGAAGTTTCCGGGGCAGGCCGGCGAAGAGCTTGCCCGGCTTTTTGATGGTCAGGTGGCCATGGCCGTACTCGCGGGCCTTGCTCAGGGCAACCTTGCCGCCAAGGAAATGGCCCATCAGCTGCACGCCGTAGCAGATGCCGAGCACGGGCACGCCGAGCGTGAAAATCGCGGGATCGGGGTGCGGGGCCGTCTTCGCGTAGACACTCTGCGGGCCACCGGAAAGGATGATGCCGACGACGCCCTCCGCGCGCAGCTGCGCCGCCGGGGTGCTGAAGTGGTAGATCTTCGAGTAGACCTGGCACTCGCGGATGCGACGTGCGATGACCTGCGTCAGTTGGGACCCGAAATCGAGAACCGCGATTGTCTGTGCCATGCGGGAGTCAGGACAAATGCCACCGACGAATCAAGAATGGAACCGGGGAATGTGGAACGCAGGAAAGCGGGAAGTAGCCGGCCTCCGCCGCTAAGAGGCGTCCAGGGTGGCAGACCCAATGTCCCGCCCTACCCGCGGAAACTGCGGTTCCAGGGTGCAGCTTCTAAGCCCGCTAAACCTTGTGGCGGCAGGGGTCCCCAAAAAAAGAATGGTCCGTTCCTGTTTTCCTGAGTTCCACATTAGAACTTAAGCCGGGTGTTGGCATGCCCGCACTTGGGACAAGGGGCCAGTTCGGTGCCAGACTTCTCGGTGTAGAGATGGTCGCAACGGATACAGTGAAAGGTGATCTTGCGCCGAGTGGCTTCGTGCAGGGCTTGGTCGCGACGGTCGTAAAAGGCCCAAAGGACCCCGAACAGGCCCAGCACCAGCAGGCCATAAAGGACGATCTGGAAAGTGAAGTCGGGCGGTGTGGCCACCGCGCAGACTTCACACAAACCCGCCCCTGAGCCAAGGGTAAACAAAAACGCGCCGACGTTGGGTCGGCGCGTTGAGAGTGGTGCGGCTTGTCCGGAGGACTCGCCCTACCTTCAGGCCTTGGGAGCCTCGGGGGCCGCCTCGGCAGCGGGAGCGGCCTCGGTGGTCGCGGCGGCCTTCTTGCCCCCGGACTTCTTGGCGCTCTTCTTCTTCCCGCGGGACTTGGAGTAACCCTCGTCCTCGGCGGCTATAAGCTCGATGATCGCCATCTCGGCGGCGTCGCCAATGCGCTGCGGGCCGAGCTTGTAGATGCGGGTATAGCCGCCGGAACGCTTGGCGAACTGGGCCGCCTTCTCGTTGAAGAGCAGGGTCACGGCGCCTTCGTCGCGGATGTCCTTGAGGGCCATGCGGCGCAGGTGGAGGGCGTCCGCCTTGACGGTCGCCGCCGCGGCATTCTTGGCCTTGGTGATGACCTTCTCAATGAAAGGACGGAGGGCCTTGGCCTTGGTCAGCGTGGTCTCGATGCGACCGTGCTTGATGAGGCTGGCGCCCATGTTGGAGAGCATCGCCTTGCGGTGCTCGCGGGTGACGCCGAGGGAGGCGTGATGTTTATTGTGACGCATTGGGTGTTATTTATTGTGGTTCCCGATCGGCAATTTGGTTTTCCGTGGCAGAGTAAGCAAACGATGACAGTGAATTGGCGTTAGCTTGCTCGGTTGGGAAAAACCGCTCGCAGCGTTGGGCGGCAGCGGACGGCGCGAGAACCAGGTTGATGAATTTTTGATTTTGGATTCTCGATTTTCGATCTGGGTTCCCGACCGCCGGAGCAATCGAAAATCCAGAATCTAAAATCGAAAATTCCCTCAGGCTTCCTTCTTCGTGTCGAGGAGGCGCTCGTCGAACTTCATGCCCAGGGACAGGCCGAGGGCTTCGAGCTTTTCCTTGATCTCGTTGAGGGACTTCTTGCCGAAATTGCGGTATTTGAGCATTTCCTGCTCGGTCTTCATGGCCAGCTCGCCGACGGTGGTGATGTTGGCGTTGTTCAGGCAGTTCGCCGCGCGGACGGACAGCTCGATCTCGTTGACCGACATGTTGAGGAGCTTGCGGAGCTTGTTCTGCTCCTCGGAAACCTCGGCGGCCACGCTCTCGAACTCGTAGGCTTCCGGGGAGACGCGATCAAACACGTCGAGGTGATGCTTGAGGATGGAGGCGGACTGCTTCAGGGCGTCGTCCGGGGTGATCCGGCCGTCGGTCCAGACCTCGAGCACGAGCTTGTCGTAGTCGGTGATCTGGCCCACGCGGGTGTTTTCCACGGCGTAGCGGACCAGGCGGACGGGGGAGAACAGGGAGTCGATCGGGATGACGCCGATGGCCTGCTCTTCCTTCTTGTTGTTCTCGCCGGGGCAGTAGCCGCGGCCGGTCTTGATCTCGATCTCGGCCTCGAAGGTGCGCTTCGTGTCGAGGGTGCAGATGAGCTGCTCGGGATTGACGATCTTGATGCTGGCGTCGGCCTGGATGTCGGCGGCGGTGACCGCGCCCTCGCGGTTGACCTTGAGGTGGAGCTTCACGGTCTCGCGCTTCTCCGAGACGATCAGGATCTTCTTCAGGTTGAGCACGATGTCGGTGACATCCTCGACGACCCCGTCGACGCTCTGGAACTCGTGGTTGACGCCATCGATCTTGATGGAGCTGATGGCGCTGCCCTCGATGGAGCTGAGGAGGACGCGGCGCAGGGAGTTGCCGATCGTGTGGCCATAGCCGGCCTCGAAGGGCTCGGCGATGAATTTGGCGTAGGTGTTGGTGGCGCCCTCCTCAATCTTGGTGAGCTTGGAGGGGATTTCGAACTTTCCGAGGCGCTTGGGCATGGCAGGAATAATATTTGAGTGAGACTAATGGTGAAGTGGTAGCGGGCCGACCCGCCTTCGCCCCGAGGGCTACGGCGCGGTGAGTCCACAGGGGCTCAGAAGCGGGAGTAGTACTCGACGATCAGCTGCTCGTTGATGGAGGGTTCCATCTCGTCGCGGGTCGGCAGGCGGGTGACGGTGCCCTTGAGGGCCTCGTCGTTGCGTGTCAGCCAGGCCGGCACGACCCGGGCGCGATTTTCCTCGATGGCGCGGGTGGCGAGCTGGCGGGAGGAGTTGATGGCCTTCATCTCCACCTCGTCGCCCTGCAGCACGCTGTAGCTGGCGATGTCGACCTTGCGGCCGTTCACGCGCACATGGCCGTGGTTGACCAGCTGGCGGGCGGCCGCGCGGCTCTTGGCGAAACCGAGGAGATAAACCACGCTGTCGAGGCGGGTCTCGAGGAGCTGCAGGAAGCGCTCGCCGGTGACGCCGCGCTCTTTCTTGGCGATGGCGAAGGTGCGGCGGAACTGGCGCTCGAGGAGGCCGTAGATGAAGCGGAGCTTCTGCTTCTCGGCGAGGCCGACGGCGTACTCGGAGAGCTTGCGGCGGGACTTCGGGCCGTGCTGGCCGGGGGGAAAATTACGGCGCTCCAGCACCTTCGGCGAACCGATGATGTACTGGCCGAAGCGACGGCTGATGCGGGTGGAGGGGCCTGTGTAGCGAGCCATGGTAGGATCCTAAATTTGAGATGAGTGAGTGGAGGTCGGTGGGTGCAGGCCGGGCCTCAGACGCGACGGCGCTTGCGGGGGCGGCAGCCGTTGTGCGGCACCGGGGTGACGTCGATGATGGAGGAGATCTCCAGGCCGATGGCTTGGAGGCCGCGGATGGCGGAATCACGGCCGAGGCCGGGACCGCTCACGCGGATCTGCACTTCCTTGAGCCCGTGGGCCATCGCATTGCGGGCCGCATCCTGCGCGACCACCTGGGCGGCGTAGGCCGTGGACTTGCGCGAACCGCGGAAGTTGCACTTGCCGGCGCTGGACCAGGAGATGACGTTGCCCTTCGCGTCCGTGATGGAGACGATGGTGTTGTTGAAGGTGGCGGCGATGTTCGCGATGCCGGAGGTGATGTTCTTCGAGCCCTTGGCCTTGCGGACCTTGACGGAGGACAACTCCTCCTTGAGGAGATCCTCGGCGGTGACGGCCTTCGGCACGCCCCCCACCAATTCGACGGGAGCCGCGGGCGCGGCCTCGGCGGCGGGAGCCTTCGGAGTCTTCTCCTTGGCGGGCTTGGCCTCAGCCGCGGGGGCGGCGTCGGCAGCGGCGACCTTCTTAGGGGCCTTTTCCTTCTTGGGGGCTGATTTCTCTTCGGACATGGAGATGTGGTTTTAAGATTAGACTTCCTTGACCTTGGTGACGCCGACGGTCTTGCGCGGGCCCTTGCGGGTACGGGCATTGGTGCTGGTGCGCTGGCCGCGGACCGGCAGGCCGCGGCGGTGGCGGATGCCGCGGTAGCAATTGATGGCCTGCAGGCGCTTCAAGTTGCCGGCGATGTCGCGGCGCAGATCGCCCTCCACCACCCACTTCTTGTCGGTGATGATATGGAGAATCTTGTTCAGCTGCTCCTCGGTCAGGTCCGAGGCGCGCATGTTGGCATCAAGGCCGGCGGAGGCGATGATGAGGTCGGCCCGGGCCGGGCCAATGCCGTAGATATACCGGAGGGAGTATCCGATTTTCTTTTTGGCGGGGAGTTCTACGCCGAGGAGACGAGGCATGGTATGTTTAGTTGAGAGTTAAGGGTTGAGAGTGGAGAGAGGGAAAATTTTCACGTGGCCCGCGGGAGGGTGAGGATCTCGGGGCCGGAATCAGTGGTGAGCACGGTGTGTTCGAAGTGGGCGGACGGGGTGTGGTCGCGGGTCACGACCGTCCAGCCATCCGCCAGGGTCCGGACCTCGTGGCGGCCCAGGTTGACCATGGGCTCGATGGCGAGCGTCATGCCGGGCTTGATCTTATCCCCGGAGTTGCGGCGGCCAAAGTTCGGGATCTGCGGCTCCTCGTGCATTTCGCGGCCGACCCCGTGGCCGACCATTTCGCGCACCACGCTGAAGCCCGCGGCTTCAACGAAGCTCTGGACGGCATGGGAGATATCCCCGATCCGGTGGCCGACCGTGGCCTGCTTGATGCCCACTTGCAGGGCCTCGGCCGTGACGGCGAGAAGCTCGGCGGTGCGGGCGGCGATGGCGCCCACCGGCACCGTGGTGGCATTATCGCCGATGTAGCCGTTGTATTCAACGACGACGTCGAGCGAGATAATGTCCCCGTCGCGCAGGATGCGCTTCAGGGAGCCGATGCCGTGGACCACCTCTTCATTGACGGAGAGGCAGGTGTAGGCCGGATAGCGGCGGGCTTGCAACTGGTAGCCGTAGCAGGCGCTGCGGGCGCCCAGGGAGGCGATGAGATCGCGGCCGATTTGATCCAAGTCGTAGGTCGTAATACCGGGGCGGACCTGCTCCTTCAGCCGGGCGAGAACCGTCGCGGCGATGGCGCAGGATTCGCGCATCCGTTTGATGGCTTCCGGATTTTTGAGCGGAATCATCAGGCGGCGGCGGGAACGGCTCCCGTGAGGAGCCCAGAGGTGCGGTAGTGGGTGACGACGTCATCCGGCGCCGGGACGGCACGGGACAAGGGAGCGGCAAAAACCGCGGTGAGAGTCTCACCGCGCGTTTCGAGCCACTCGTCGAACACCAACGCTTGGAGCAGCGTAGCCGGGAATCCTTCGAGAAGGAATCCCGCATCGGGTTTGCGCGCCCAAAACCACTTGCGCATCACTGCGAGGTGGACTTGGTCGGACACGGCGGAACCGTGCGCGATCGCCGACCCGGCCGATTGGCCGAGGGGCGTGCGTCGCGAAATCTCCTGTTGCACAAGATAGCCAGGAGAGACGTGCTCAAGATTCAAAGAACGGCCTTGGAGCACCAGATCCGCGTAATGCGGGCCGGATGGACCAAGGAGAATGACCTTCGCTTTTGCCGAGGCAAAAGGGGAAAAGGGGCTGGAGTGTTCAGCCCTGTTCACCGAAGTAAAGTGTTAAAGAGCAAAGTGCCGGACGGCCCATGCGGTCAGGCCGATCAAAAGTATAACCACCATGACAACAGTCAGTTGCATGACTGACTTATCGCTGGCCGCCTCGCCAATCGCCACATTGGCGGAGGTGCTGCGGCCCCGAATGCGGCCTTTTTTCAGGAAGCCGTCGTAATGGCGCTGCAGGAGGAAGGTTTCGATCTGCCGCATGGTGTCCAGAATGACGCCGACGGTGATCAACATGCCCGTGCCGCCGAAGAAGTAGGCGACGCGCGGCGGCACCGACAATTCAAAGAGCAGGACGTCGGGAATGATCGCGATGATGGTGAGGAAGATCGCCCCCGCCAGGGTCAGGCGCGTCATGATGAAGTCCAGGAAGCTGGCGGTCGGCTCGCCCGGGCGCACGCCGGGGATATAGCCGCCGTATTTCTTGAGATCATCGGCAATCTGGATCGGCTTGAACATGACGGACACCCAGAAATAGCTGAAGAAAAGAATCAGGAGCGTCATGCCGATGTAGTAGACCGGGTGACCGCGCAGGAGGTCGGCGGCAAATTCGCTGAGGAACCGGATGTTAAACGCGGCACCGGCCTGGGACATGATCTGCTGTGGGAACAGGAGAATGGCGCTGGCGAAGATCACGGGCATGACCCCGGAATAGTTGACCTTGAGGGGCAGGAAGGAACTCTGCCCGCCGTAAACCTTCTGCCCGACCACGCGCTTGGCGTATTGCACGGGGATTTTCCGCTGGCCCTGGGTGACCGCGATGATGCCCATCGTCACGATGATGAAGAGGGCGGCCATCATGCCCGCCTGCGGCAAGCCCAGCTTGGCGACGCCGATCGGGGCAAAGAACAACTGGTAGGTGGCGACCGCGGCGCCCGGAATGTCGGCCAGAATGCCGACCGTGATGAGCAGGGACACGCCGTTGCCGATGCCCCGCTGGGTGATCTGCTCGCCGAGCCACATGAGCAACATGGTGCCGGCCGTCATGAAGATCGTGGACTGCACCATGAACCAGAATTTGCTGACGATCACGATCTGGCCGTAGTGGTTGACATCAAAGCCGGAGAACAGCCGGGCCGGATTCTCCAGGGCGAGAATCAGGAGGACACCCTGCACCAAGCAGATGATGACCGTGGCATAGCGGGTGTACTGCGTGAGCTTCTGGCGACCGACATCCCCTTCCTGCTGCAGGCGGCTGAGCATCGGCACGACCGCCGTGAGGAGCTGGAAGATGATGGACGCGCTGATGTAGGGCATGATGCCCAGGGCGCAGACCGCACCCTTCACGAGCGCTCCGCCGGTGAACATGTTGTACAGGCCCACCAGGGCGCCGCCGCCGCTCGCCGTCTGGTCGGCGAAGAACGCCTGCAGCGGTTTCGGGTCGATGCCGGGCAGCGGGATGTGCGCACCGACGCGCGCCACGAAGAGCAGGCCGAGCGTGTAGAGAATCCGGGAGCGGAGCTCGGGGATTTTCAGGGAGTTCGTGAAGGCGGAAAACACGGGATGGATTTACGATTTAGGATTTACGATTTAAGATTTCAGCGAGACGGCGGGGTCCGCGGGACGATTTGGTCAATCGTAATTCTGAAATCGAAAATCAAAAATGGCCCTTAGGCCGTGATGGCCTGGCCGCCGGCCTTCTCCAGCTTGGCCTTGGCCGAACCGGTGAATTTCTGGGCCGTGACCTTGAGGGCGCGGGTGATTTCGCCGTCGCCGAGGATCTTCAGCGTCTTGATCCCGGCGCGCACAAGACCGGCCTGGGCCAGCACCTCGGCGTTGACCTCGGAGATTGCCGCATCGAGCTTTGCCAGATCACCGATATTGACGACGGCATAGCTGGTCCGGAACTCGTAGTTGTTGAAGCCGCGGTGCGGCAGCTTGCGGTAGAGGGGCATCTGGCCGCCCTCGAACCCGGGACGGATGGAGCTGCCGGAACGGGCGCTCTGGCCCTTGCCGCCACGGGTGGAGGTCTTGCCGTGGCCGCCGCCTTCGCCGCAGCCGACGCGCTTCTTGCGGTGCACAGCACCCTTGACGTTAACGAGAGTATGGAGACGCATTTTGGTATTTCCTGAGGATGGCGCCAGCCCCTCGCACGAGGGGCCGACTCGGATTTTGGTTATATTAGGCGCGGATCGCCTTGAAATCTTCTTCGAGGCGCAGCTTGCGCAGGCCGTTGAGCGTCGCATGGACGACCGCGATGTGGTTCTTGGAACCCATCGACTTGGTGAGAACATTGTGGACGCCGGCGGCCTCGAGGACCGCCCGCACGCCGCCGCCGGCGATCAGGCCGGTGCCGGTGGAAGCCGGGCGCAGGAAGACCTTGCCGCCATCGTACTCGCCGAGGACCTCGTGCGGGATGGTGCTGCCCTTCAGCTTGACGGAGACCATGCGCTTCTTGGCGGACTCGGTGGACTTCTTGATGGCGTCCGGGACCTCGTTGGCCTTGCCGTAGCCGATGCCCACGTTGCCCTTGCCGTCACCGACGACCGAGAGGGCGGAGAAGCTGAAGCGGCGGCCGCCCTTCACGACCTTGGCGCAGCGGTTGATGAACACGACTTTCTCGAACATGCCCGGCTCGGCCGAATCTTTGTTGGAGCGCGGGCCGGAGGACGATCTGGTGGAATTGTAATTCATGGGCGGAGATTAGAACTGCAGACCACCCTCGCGGGCGGCGTCAGCGAAGGTTTTCACGCGGCCGTGGTAGAGGCGGCCGTTGCGGTCGAACACCACCGAGGTGATGCCGGCGGCCTTGGCCTTGGCGGCAAAGGCGGCGCCGAGCGACTTGGCCCCGGTGACGTTGCCCTTCACCTTCGACTTCCGGGTCTCGGGGTCGAGGGTGGACAGGAACACGAGGGTCGTGCCGGCGTCGTCGTTCACGGCCTGCGCGTAGATGTGCTTGCCGGAGAACTTGACGGTGAGGCGCGGGCGGACGGCCGTGCCGTTCACCAACTTGCGGATGCGCCATTTGCGCTTCTGGAGGAGCTGGGCTTTGTAAACAGTTTTCATGGGTGGTGGTCCGGTTAGGCGACGGTCTTGCCTTCCTTGCGACGGACACGCTCGGCGTGTTCGCCAACGATGCGCACGCCCTTGCCCTTGTAGGGTTCCGGCGGGTAGTAGGCGCGGATTTCCGCGGTGACCTGCCCGACGAGCTGCTTGTCCGCGCCCTCGATCTTCAGCTTGGTCTGATCGGTGACGGTGACCTTGATGCCCGCGGGAATGGTGTGGAGAATGGGATGCGAGTAGCCGAGCGCGAGGTCGAGCTTGTCGCCCTTGAGGTTGGCCTTGAAGCCGACGCCCTGGATCTCGAGTTCCTTGAGGTAGCCGACGCTGACGCCCTTCACCATGCCGGCGATGACGGAGCGGGCCGTGCCATACATGGCGCGGGAAAAGCGGGTTTCGTCGGTGGGCGAGACCAGGACCGCGTTGTCCTTCTTCTCGATTTTGACGACGGAGGCGAAGGTCTTGGAGACCTTCCCCTTGGGGCCCTCGACCGACACGGTGGTGCCGTTGATGTCGACCTTGACCTTGTCGGGAATGGGGACGGGTTGTTTGCCGATTCTGCTCATGGTGGTGGGTTCCTTACCAGACGGTGCAGACGAGTTCTCCGCCGAGTTTGTTGCGGCGGGCGTCCTGGTCTTTCATGAGACCCTTGGAGGTGGAAATGATCGAAAGGCCGAGGCCGTTGAGGACGCGCGGGATGTCCGCGTAGCCGGTGTAGAGGCGACGACCCGGGGTCGAGGAGCGCTTGAGGCCGGTGAGGACGGGGCCCCCATCGACATATTTCATGGTGACGACGACGGTCTTGTGGCCGTTCTCGTCGGTGCCGGTGGTGACATCACGGACAAAGCCCTCGGCCTTGAGGATGCCGGCCAGGCTCTCCCGCATCTTGGAGTGCGGGGAAACGCATTGGGCGAGACCGGCCTTCGACGCATTGCGGAGGCGGGTCAGGAAATCACTAATTGGATCGGTCATGGATGGATGTTGGTTGGATTGCCCGTCGGATCATATCCGACTTCCGGCGGGAAAAGGATTTTTACCAGGAGGACTTGGTGACGCCGGGGATCTTGCCCGCGAGGGCGAGCTCGCGCAGGGTGATGCGGGAGACCCCGAAACGGCGGTGAAAGCCGCGCGGGCGGCCGCTGAGCGAGCAGCGGTTGCGGATGCGGACCTTGGAGGAATTGCGCGGCAGCTTCGCGAGCTTCTTCTGGGCGGCGAAGAACTCGACGTCGGTGGTGGCCGGGTTGGCGAGGATGGCCTTCAGCTCGGCGCGCTTGGCAGCGTGCTTTTCGGTGAGGCGGATACGCTTCTTGTTGCGTTCGATGGCGGAGGTTTTCGGCATGGCGCGATAGGGTTTAGGCGGCGGAGGTCTTGGCGGGCACCGGGTCAACGCGACGGAAGGGCATGCCCATGAGTTTCAAAAATTCGCGGGCCTCGTCGTCGGTCTCGGCGGAGGTCACGAAGGTGATATCCAGGCCCATCTGGCGCTTGTTGTTCTCGACC
>JBAXWQ010000091.1:0-11661 GCA_037128315.1 Opitutia bacterium
CGGTGAATGAGGCGTACCTTGGGCAGATGCCGTTTTTCCGCAATTTGCCCAACGCCGGCCTGCGGCCGGTCTGGGGCGACAGCGACATGACCCTTTATCAAGTGATCGACCCATCCCGCCCGGTGGGACCGGTTTCGCCGGCCGCGCGGGACCAGCCGTGATAAAATTGTTTCGCCCCGCGTCTCCCGCGCTCCTTAATGGTGTTCCATGCGCAGCTTTGCCAACCCACCCGCGGTGAGTCTGGTCATTCCCGTTTTCAACG
This sequence comes from Opitutia bacterium, assembly GCA_037128315.1. Lineage (GTDB taxonomy): Bacteria > Verrucomicrobiota > Verrucomicrobiia > Opitutales > Opitutaceae > Lacunisphaera. The sequence goes on from JBAXWQ010000091.1 coordinate 263, forward strand.
AGGAGGCCGTGCTGCCGGAGCTTTTCCGGCGATTGACCGCCCTGTTTGACGGTCAACCCGGGGTCTGCTGGACGGCCGTGCTGGTGGACGACGGGAGCCGCGACCGTTCGGCTGCCCTCCTGCAGGCGCAAGCCACGGCCGATCCGCGGTTCCAGCTCTTGGAGCTGACCCGCAACTTTGGCTTTCAGGCGGCGCTGGCCGCCGGTCTGGCCCACGCCCCTGGCGATGCCATCGTGACGCTGGATGCAGATTTGCAGGATCCCCCTGAGGTTATCCCGGAGTTGGTGGCCTGTTGGCGCAACGGGGCGGACGTGGTCCGGGCCGTGCGTCGCTCGCGGCAGGAGACAGGGGCGCGTCGTTTCGGCATGGATCTTTTCCATGGTCTCTTCGGCCGGGTAACGGATTACCCCATCGAGGCCAACACGGGCACCTTCGGCTTGATGGATCGCGAAGCGGTGAATGCACTCAACCGCCTGCCCGAGCGGAATCGCTTTTTTCCCGGGCTGCGCTCCTGGGTTGGATTCACCACTGGCGAGGTGCTCTACGACCGCCAGGAAAGGGCCGCCGGCGAGCCGCAGCAAACCCTGGTCAAATTGATGCGCTACGCGCTCGACGGGGTATTCAGTTTTTCCTACCTGCCGTTGCGCCTGCTGACCTATGCCGGCCTTTTCATCGCCCTGGCGGGCTTTGCGGCCGCGGTGTTTTATGCGATCCGGCGGATCTTGAACATCGAGACCGCCCCGACGGGCTACACCACCCTTGTCACCATCGTGCTCTTCCTCGGGGGCGTGCAGCTCATCGGCATCGGCGTGCTGGGTGAATACCTCGGGCGGATCTATGATGAGGTGAAGCACCGTCCGCTTTACCTGATTCGCCGGAACCCGCCGGCCGTGCCGCCGGCGCCGAAAGCCTGATGCATCGTCTGCGTTTGCCGGCGCTGGTGATCTTGGCCGCCCTGCTCGGCCTGACCGGCTGGTGGCTGATCAACACCACGTTCATGCCCTACGATGACGAGGGCTACGTGCTGCTCAGCTACGCCAATTTTGCCGCCCACGGCGGCCTGTACGACCAGATCTTCACCCAATATGGCCCGGCGCCCTTCCTCTATTACGACCTCCTGCACGGGATCTCGGGCTGGCCCATCGCCCATCAGCTCGGTCGCATGGTTACTCTTTTCCACTGGGTTGGCTCGGCCCTGCTGGTGGGCCTCATGGCCTGGCGCCTTTCGGGTCGCTACTGGACCGCGTGGTTCAGCGCCGCAGCGAGCTTTGGCTACCTGTGGCAGATGACCTCGGAGCCGGCCCATCCGGGTGGCCTGATCGCCTTCGTCACCGCGCTGGGCCTGGCCGGGGCCGTCGAGGCCATTTTGCGCCAGCGTCCTGCCCTGGCCGCCGGGGCACTCGGCCTGGCCGGAGCCGTGTTGGTCCTGACCAAAATCAACGTCGGACTCTTCTGGCTCTGCACGTCGGGCGCATTTTTGTTGTTGCTGACGGGCCAGCCCAAGACTCGCCAAAAAACCGTCTGGCTGGCGCTGGTTGGCCTGGGGTTGCTGCCGTTCCTGCTGATGCGACCGCTCCTCGCAGAAGCGTGGGTCTTGTCTCTGGCGGTGATGTTCAGCCTTTCCGCCGCGGGAGTGGTCGGACTGCTCATCGCCGAAGACGGTGCCTTGTTTCGCGTCCGCGACTGGCTGGCCGGTGGCGCGGCCTTTGCGGCGACGACCTTAGGCCTCGTGCTGGTCACCGGACATCGCGGAACCAGTCTTGCCGGCATCATTGATGGCGTGCTCCTGCAGCCCTTGCGGCACCCGGTCAATTTTCATCTTGGCCTCAACTGGTCTCCCGGGTCCTACGCGGTGCTGCTCGTTTCCTCGACCCTGACCGGGCTCTGGATCTGGCGGCCGGAACAGCGTTCCCGCCTGGCCGACCTGATCGCCGGGCTTCGTCTCATCGCCCTCGGCTATTATCTCTGGCACCTGCAGGCCTGGCTGACCATTTCGGGCGTTAGCGGCTTGATCACGGTGGCGCTGCCGCTGACCCCGCTCTTTCTCCTGCCGCTGCAATCCACGCCGGCAAGAGCCCGCCACCGGCAGGCCCTGGGCCTGGTCGCTCTGGTGGGTCTGGGCCAGGTGCTGCACACCTACCCCGTGGCCGGCAGCCAGATGGGCTGGGGCTCCTTCTTGCTCATCGCCTTGTTCGTCGTGGGGCTCAGTGAAGCCACCCTCCATCTGGCCCAGCGTCTGCGCCGGCCGCAATGGCCCGCCGTGGTGGCGGCCGTGGCCCTCGGTGCTTGCACGCTGCAAATCTACTGGTTGCTCGATACCGGCTGGCAACGCTGGCGCACTTCCCAGGCGCTGGGATTGCGGGAGGCTGAGTTCATCCACCCGCCCGAAAGCCTCCGGTCTGCCCTGCGCATCCTCACCACGAACACGCAGCTGCACGCCGATGTCCTCTTCTCCCAGCCGGGCATGTACAGCTTCAACCTTTGGAGCGGTGTCCCCACCCCCACCCTGCGCAACGCCACCCACTGGTTCTGGTTGCTTAGTGCCCGTGAACAGCACGCCATCATCGACCGGCTCACGGCTACGCCCCGCTCAGCAATCATCACTTTTAGCGGCAACGACTCGTTTTTGACGGACACGCTGCACATGCGGCTCACCGGGCCGTTGATTGATTATGTCGCGACGCATTATCGCCCGCTGTTCTCGCTGTCCGGATATGAATTCCTTGTGCCCCAAGGCAGCCGGGCCCAGCCGTTCCTGATCGCGGAAAATTTCACCCGCCGGCCCGGTGACGCCCAGGGCGAGGCCAGCATGATCGCGGTCAATGTTGTCGCCGACGCGAAGATTGACCGCATCGAGGTGCGGCATGTCAGCGACATCGCCAAAAACTATCTTGTGCTCAACGCCGCCAACTGCCGGGTCCTGGCCGAGCCGATCAATGCCCAAGGGCAGACGATGGGCCCAGGCCAAACCCTGGCCTGGCCGCTGCCGCTGGCCGGCCTCTACCGGCTCAAGCTTTTTCACAGCGGCGCGGAATTTCCCACCCTGCCCGGGTATCAGCTGATTTTCCTGGATGCCGCCGGCCGGTCCGTGCTGGAAGCCGGCTACAACGAGCCCGTCACCGTTTCCGCGCCACCAGCAGGAGGCTGACGCCAAAGGGGAACGGCAACCGCCAGTAGGCCGGCCGCACGAAGAGCCAACGCAGGAGCTCGTTCAGCCCGGGCGCCGGCATTTGATCCTCACGGCGCGTCTGGCCGGCCGGGAGCGGGAACAGTTTTCTCCATTTCCGGACCAGCCACACCGCCGGATAAACCGCGACGTTGGTGTAGTTCACATGCAGCAGTTCCCATTGCGCCAGGGGAAACAAGGCCTTGAGTTGCGAGCGGGAATAGCGCCGGAAGTGATGCAGCGACACATCCCAGTCGCTCCAGAGGGCCATGCTTGCCGGGACGGTCACCAGCGCCACTCCGCCCGGTTTCAACAGGCGCTGGAACCCCGCCACCACGGGGCGATCATCGGGGGTGTGTTCCAGCACATCGAGGGCCGTCACATATTCGAGCGACCCATCGGGCAACGGCACCTGGTCGCCGGCCAGGCTGAGAATTTGCTCCGGTCGGAAGCGGGTGCGGAGAATGCGCAGTGACTCTTCATGATCATCCAGCACCAGCACGCGGCAATGCGCCTGCATCTCCAGGGCAAAACGACCGGTCCCCGCCCCACAGTCCAGGAGCTGGTCCGACGCTTGGGGCGGTCCCACCCGGAGCAACCAGCCGCGGGCAAAGTCGCGCTTGCCGGCATAATACCAGTGGCTGGCCTCCATCTGCTCCATGTTGGCGTATTCTTCGGTGTTCACGTGAGACGCGGAGATTGTGCGGCACGCGATAATCTGTCCATACTGGTCTGACTCAGCCGCGTGAATCCTCGCCTCCCCCTCCCTTTCATTGGACTTGTGGCCCTCGCGCTCCTTCTGGCGCTCGGTCACGCCGCCTTGGCCGTCCAGGCGGAGCGCAATAAATCGACCACCTCGGACGAGATCGCGCACATTATCGGCGGCTATACCTTCAACCACTGGCACGACTACCGGTTGCATCCCGAGAACGGCCTGTTGCCGCAGCGCTGGCAAGCGCTGCCGCTGAGTCTCGGGCCGACCTTGGGGTATCCGTCGCTCGCCTCGGACGAATGGCGCGATTCCCACCTGTGGTGGCTGGGCCATAATTTCTTCTACGAACAGGGCAATGACCATGAACGCATGCTGGCCCAGGCCCGGGCCATGAATTCGCTGTTTGGGGCGGCCACGCTGCTGTTGGTTTTTTTCTGGTCCTGGCGGCTGTGGGGCGCGGCCGGGGCCATCATCTCCACCATCCTCGGGGGCTTGTGTCCGACCATGCTGGCCCACAGCGGACTCGCCACCTCTGACATGGCCGCCACCTTTTTCCTGCTGGCGAGCACGGGGGCCTACTGGCGGCATCTGCATGATGGCCGCCGTCGCTGGTGGCTGCTTAGCACCCTCATCTTCGGTCTCGCCTGTGTGGCGAAATATACCGCCGTGCTGCTCCTGCCCGTCTTTGGCGTGCTCCTGGTGATCCGGGCCTTCCATCCCCAGCCGCTAGGACTCGCCGGTCGCAGCCTGACCAGCCCGGCCGGCCGATTCCTCGGCCTGACGGGATCGTTGTTGGTGCACGGCGCGGCGGCAATTTTCACCATCTGGGTATTCTGCGGCTTCCGTTACAGTGCCTTCAATCCCCGGCTGCCCGCGGGCGTCTTCTCGCTGCCGTGGGCGTTTGTGCTCAGCTTCGGGGGGATCAAGGCCGAGGTCATCGAACTCTGCCGAACAGTGCACCTGCTGCCGGAGGCCTGGCTATACGGCCTGGCGTTTGTCCTCAAGCATGCCGAGGCCCGCGGCGCCTTTCTGGACGGCGACTACAGCATTTTTGGCTGGGTCAGTTTTTTCCCGAAGGCCTTTCTCTACAAAACCCCCTTGTCTCTGCTGGCCGCCATCACGGGCGCGGCGGTATTCGTCGGCTTGCGTTGGCGCACGGCAGCGACTGGACGGGCCCGGGCCTGGCTCTACCGAACCGCTCCCTTGTTGGTGTTTTTTGTCGTCTACTGGGTGTTCTCGCTCACCAGCCATCTTAACATCGGCCATCGGCACATCCTGCCGACGTATCCGGTGCTTTACATCTTTTGCGGGGTGTTCGGCTGGGCCGCGCTGCGCGCCGCCCGACATTCTCGCGCGGGAGGAATCGTCGCCACAACAGTGATCCTCATCCTGCTGGGCTGGCATGGCCGGATCGCCGCAGGGATATACCCGCACTATCTGGCCTACTTCAGCCCGCTCGCCGGCGGCCCGACCGAAGGCTACCGGCACCTGGTCGACAGCTCCTTGGATTGGGGTCAGGATTTAGGTGGTTTGGCCAAGTGGCTCGAGACCGGGCGGCGGCCCGGGGAAACTGTCCATCTCGCCTATTTTGGCACAAGTGAACCCGACCATTACGGGATCCACGCCACCCGACTGCCGTCGCTCAACGGAATATCCACGGTGCCCGCCTGGTACGAACCCAAGCGCGGGCTCTACTGCATCAGCGCCACCATGCTCCAGCAAGTGTACAGCGCATACCGTGGCCCATGGACTCCGGAGCAGGAAAAATCCTACCAGGAAGGACGCGCCAAAGAGCCGCTTTTCCGGGAATATCTGTCAAACCGCACCGTGCAGGCTGAACTGCGGCAGCTCGGCCAAGCCGCGGATTTTGAAAAAACCTGGACGAATTACGATGCTCTGCGCTTTGCGCGGCTGTGCCATTACCTGCGCGCCCGGCAACCCGAGGCCATGATCGGATATTCGATATTGATCTACCGGCTCAGCGATGAGGAAGTGGAGGCCGTCCTACACCGCCGCTACAGCGACCTGCTGGGCGCCATGGAGAAAGTGCGGGCGGGAAACTAAGCCGCCGCCTGTTCGCGCCACCACTCCCGGATCGTTGTCACCGCCGCCTCCAGCAGCCAGCCGGAGAGCAGCATCATGAGCAGCCAGTTGAAGGGCTGCGTGACCAGTCGCCAAGGCCGATCGAGGGCATCCAGTTGTGCCGACGACAGCGACCCCAGCAGGTTCACCACCAGGCAAAGGGCGCCATCGAGCCAGACGCAGAGCAGGCACAAGCCGCAACCCAGCCGGAAGGCCCAGTCCTCCCGACCGGTTCCCCGGCCTTCAGCCATCCGACGAAAAAGCCACAGCGCCATCCAGAAGAGAAAAATCCAGCGATAGGCAAAACTCACCCCGGCTGTAAAACAGGCCAACAGCACGATGGCGCCCATGACGGCAAGAACGCGCTCTCGCGCTTCCCCGCGGGTCGCCAACCCAGTCGTGATTCGTCCCCCGGCCAAGCCGATGGCGGCGAGGGCCAGCAAGAACAGGCTCAATTTCATGCTGGTGGGGTCGGTCCAGCCCAGATCGCGGCCGAGTAACGGTGCCCCTATCTTGTATATCCCCGAATCGACATGAAATTGTCCGCGGGGAATTTGCGACCAAACACTGGCCAAGGTTAAGGCCACAGCCACTAGCGCCCCGGCCACGAGCACGGGCATGCGCCGCACCGGGCGCGCCCACAGGAAAGCCAGGGCGGCCGGCGCGGGGTAATATTTCAAGCCGGTGGCCAGCACCAACGCACCCATGGCAAAAAGTTGGCGCATCCAACTCGTGCCGGTCGCCGCAACGCCGCACAGCATCAGGAGCACAAAGATCACCAGGTCGTTGTTCGCCCGGTTGAGCACCAACAAAAAGGGCGGCGAAAGCAGCAGGGCGGCCATCCAGCCCGCTTCCCGGAAATTTCGCGGCCGGATCGCCAGCCAGCACGAGGCGGCAAATGATGCGCCCCAAACGCTGCCCATGAGAAAATTATCCGCCCGCCCCAGTCCCAGCCAGCGCAGCGCCAGCCACCAATCCGAGTAGGCATGCGTGCGCCAGAGGAAGTCGAGCGGATTGGCAATATGCGGATCCGCCCCCGCGCGCACGGCATCCAGCGCCGCCAAAATCGCATAGGAATCCAGATAGATCATGCCGTAGCTGGATATGCCCATCGCCATCAGCCAGTCAGGCCGGAGGATTACCCCCATCCAACCGGCCAAGGTGATGACCACCAACAGCACGGTCGGCCGAAGCCTGAAAATGAAATCCCGCGTGGTGGGGTTCATCACCATGGCCAAACTGAATATGGGCCCCGATTGCGCCGCAGCCTCGATCGGATATTCATGGCGTGGCAGAAGCCGGGCGCGCCGCGGCGGGCGGCAGGTTCACGGCGAGCAGGCGGCTGATCCGGGTGATCTTGGTGCCAAAACGCCGCTCCGTGAGGTATTCGAGCTCAAAACCGTTGGGCAGCCGATCATCCGCGACCAACTGGTAGTCACCCTGCGACGTGGTCGGCCGGAAAGATTGCATGACGAGGATTTCCCGGAAAGTGGATTCCTGCAAATGATACTGCAACCGGTCGGCCACGAAGCCGCAGCGGCCCGTGAGCATGGACGGTGTCTTGCGCAACAACCAAGGCAGGGTCGACTTGTTGGTGATGATAAACCGGTCACCGGGAGGCCGCGCGGCGACGAATCTTTTCTCCCACTCGATTTCCTCGACTCCGGTGTAGGAGTAGAGGGGTTGGGCATATCGACTGGCCGCCGTCACGACTGCGAGCAGCGCCAGGCCGCTGAGCAGCGCGGGCACAAGCGGCCACCGGTTGCGCAGGATCTGGCCGGCGGTCACAACGGCAAACACCAGGATCACGTGCAAAGGCAGGCTGAAGCGGGAGGCCATGGGATCGGTGAAGCTCGACCAGTAATAAAACATGATCAGCACGGTGTTGGCGGCGACCGCCAGCCCGATGATGAACAAGGCCAGGCGGTCCGCCGCGATGGCCGGCAAACCGGGCCGGGTGCGCAAGAGGTGCCACAGCAGCCAGCCCAAAGCCAGCAAGCCCAGCACCGTCAGCGTGAGGGAATTGGCGTACTGTTGCGTGGGACTGAACAGAAAATCCTTCGCGCTCTGCAGATTTCTCGCGAGATAGTCCGTGCTGAACCGGGTCTCCTGATTTTCCTTCAGCTCCCACATCCAGCGAGTGTTGTTGAGCACCTTGTTTTGCAGGGCAAACGGCACGAATAGCAGGGGGGCCAACACGGCCGTCCAGGAGATGACGACGCCACCCTGCCGCCACCAACCGAGTACGATGATGATGGCGGCCGGCAGCACATAGAGGGCGGATTCGTAGCGCGACTGGGCCAGCAGGACCGTGCCGAGGATGAAGGCCGAGAGCCGCGTGTGATCTGGTGTTCGGAGGTAGGCCCCACCCAGACCAGCGACCGCGAGGATCATGCAGAAATTGAGCAACTCCATTCCCGAGCCGGTCGCATTCTGCCCAAGCAGGGGCAGCGAGCCCAGCAGCAGCACCGCGAGCAGGCCCCCCCACTGCCGGGCGATCCGCCGGCCGAGATAATAGGCCAGCCCGAGGGCGGTCGGGAACAAGGCGGCATTCAGCCAATAGGCATTGGCCGTGCGGTAGCCGGTGAAATCATGAATCAAGGAGACCAGAAATGGATAGAAATTCGGCCGCTTATCGAGGTAGTTGTCGAAGGATAGAAAGGTCCCCAGCACCTGATAGCCACGGACCATCGTCGCCGTGTCGCGAAAATAGTGCATGTTGAAGGCCGTGGACTGGAGCACGAACTCGTCATAGAGAATCTTGCTGCGGAAGGGCTCGGACTTGAGCGCCATGAGCGTGAAAAGGGCAATGACCACCCCGGCACCCAGGCACTCCCGCCGACTGAGGGCCTGACCGGGCAGGCGCTGCGCCCAGAGCCGCCACAGTGACGCCACCCACAGAACGAAAGTCAGCAACAACACATAATAGCCAAATCGCTCCACCAGCAGGCCGGCGGCCGCCACACCCAATCCGATAAATCCAAAATATACCGCCGCCACGGCCGCCAGTCCGAACAACGCGAGGCGAAACGGCGTGCGCTGGTGGAAAGCAAGGCTGGGTGAAGACGCAGGAGGCAGCACGGTAGGGACGAAAAAACCTCAGGGCAGGCGCTTGATAAAGGTCTGCAGGTATTGCTCGCGGGCCTTCTCCATTTCTGCCGGGGTCTGCGCCGGCGCCAACTTGGGCGGCACTGGCCGGGCCGTGGCCCCATCGCGCACCGATAGCACCCGGCTGATCCGGCTGACCGTGAGAGGTGTAAACCGACGCTCCCAGACCGTTTCCAACTGATAGTCCGGGCCCAGTTCATCTTCCGCCGGCAAGGTCAGCCGGTTGGTCGCGGGATCCACGGTATAACGCTGAAAGACGTAAATGGCCGTGAAGATGCGATTCCGCAGATTAAAGATGATGTTGTCCTTATGCTCCAAGGCCTGAAGCACCGGCGTCGCGGAAACCTGATGCGTGATCCAGATGATGGAATTGTTGTCAATGAACAGATAGTCGCGCTCCGGATGGGCCGCGATGAACTCCCGCCGCCAATCCATTTCGCGACCCACGTAATAATCCAGGGAATAGTCATGCCGAGCCATGGCGGGTAGCGAATAGGCAAAAAAGCCCGCCCCGGTGAAGAGGGCGAGGATACGCCAGATGCGCCCTTGGAAGCTGAACTCCGCTGCCACCGTGATGATCGCGATCACGAGAGTAAGATTGAAAGGCAGGCTGAGCCGGCGAATGACCGGGTCGTCAAAGCGACCCCAAAAATATCCCAGCATCAACAAGGCGTGTGCGGCAAACCCCAGCGAAAATATCGCCAGGGCCGCCTGCGGCGGGGCCGCCGCCGCCAGACGGCGCAGCGTCTTGAGGACCCAGAGGACGAAGAATGGCAGGGCCAAAAAGCCGAGGATGGACAGGGCCAGCGAATTCGAATGCTCCCCCGTGGTATTGAAGAAAAAATTCAGGTCATGGGCGATATTATCGGGCACATACTTCAGTGCGAACGGCTGCTCGTAGCCGGGCTGGCTGGCCATTTCCCAAGAGGACTCGCGCGCGCTGAACACCTTGTGATGCATGGCATACGGCAGCATCAGCAGCGGCATCACCATCACCACCCACGTCAGGGTCGTCCGGTGTTGCCGCCACCAAACCCAGAGAATGATCAACGCCACCGGCAGCAGGAAGAGCACAGACTCGTAACGTGTTTGCGCGAGCAGAATGCCCGAAAGCCCGAAAGCTTCGAGCGTGTGCTCATCCTTTCGCGCCAGATAGCGCATGCCGAGCAGCAGCGTGGAAAGAATCATCACCAGATTGAGCAGTTCGAAGCCGCCCCCCGTGGCGTTCTGGGCCAGCAGCGGCAGACTAGTCATCAATAATACGGCCACCGCCCCAGCTGCGCGCCCGCTGATCCGGCATCCCGTTAGGTAGGTCAGGGTCAGCAGGAGAAAGGTCAGCGCGGTATTGAGAGCGAAAACATTTTCCGGCCGGTACCCGGTCAGGTCATGCAGAATGGAAACAAGAAAAGGCTGAAACAGCGGGCGCTTGTCCAGTTGACCGGCCAATAGCTGAAATCCGCCCTGAATATCGTGCCCGCGCATCGGGACGAGGGCGGTCTTGTCGAGATGCATGCTCATCGAGGTGCCGAGCAGCATGACTTCATCCATCAGAATCTTGAATCCATAGGTCTCATGCACCAGCAGTAGCAGGCCGCAGCCGAAAATGAGCGCCACCGGCCAGCGCGGCATGTGGCGCCAATCTATGCCAGCAGCTACAATGTCACGCGCCACTTTGAACAAAGACCAGCCAAACAGCAGCGTCAGCAGCAGCATGGCCCAATAGCCGCCATAGATGACCGCTTGAAGACTTTGCTCCGACGTAAATACGAGGAAGCCAAAAACCACGGCCAGCGCCGTGCTCAGTAGAAAAAATATAAGCCGACGGTCCATAGGGTGGGGGCCCGTTACACAGGTAACACAGGCAAGGGACGATGGACAACCCGGCCGTAAAACAAAAGCTCTCTTTCAACTTGAGAGCGACGCCTGCTTTATCGCGGATCGATGCACTGATCGAGTTTAGCGACTCGAACCGGTCCGGCCCGAGTATGTCGGCCTATCGTCACAGATCCCGACTTTTAACCCAAGATAGACCAAGAAGGTAACGTGCGCCGGGAAATTGGTCGTCGCCAAAAATAAAAAAGCCGCCCCAATTGGAGCGGCTTTGAGCAAAGCTGATGAGCTTAGATTACGGGGCGTACGTGATCGTGCGCGCACCGGCAACACCGGTGATCGAGATGGTGATGCCCTGCGTGTAGCCAGTGGGATAGGTCTCGCCGGCCACCGTGTTGACGGCTTTCACGTAGTTGGTCGCGCCCACGAGATTGGTCGAGAGCACGGTGGAGACACCGTTTTCCAGGAAGTACTGGTCAGAAGCCGCGGACAGCTGGCGCG
>JBAXWQ010000092.1:0-11445 GCA_037128315.1 Opitutia bacterium
CAGTGCCTCCCGGGACTCCACGCTGTCGCGCAACTCCCGCGCATCGAACACCCGGCCGGTGCTTTCCGCCAGGGCGACCATGGCGTGGATCAGGGAGGACCGGGTCTTGGCGCGCAGGGTGAGATCAATGTAGTCCGGTGGCAGCAGCGCCGGGATGAGCGCCGCGCGGGGAAAATACTGGCGGGTTCCTTCCATCGTCTTCCGATGATACCAGTCGAGACTTTTCCCCGGCAGGCGCAGCAGGCGCTGCGACGCCCAGGCGTCGATCTCCTCGCGCTCGAAAAGCATCCGGCCACCCCGCATCACGCAGGGCAGATCCCCTTCCTGCAGCAGCTGCTGCACGTGCCGGCGCGACACATGCAGGTAGTCGGCAAGCTCATCGATGGATAATGTCCGCGGCAGCATGGCAGCTGTCGGTATAACAGTGTTCCCGTCCGGGAAAAGCCCGGATCAGCCCCGGGATGAGTGATCAGGGCTGCAGGGGGCAAGGCCCCGAGCAGACCCAGCTTCACATGCCGGTGATGGTGCCATCGTCTGTCACATCGATGCGCTCGGCCGCCGGAATCCGGGGCAAGGCGGGCATGCGCATCATCTGGCCGGTGAGCGCGACCAGATAGCCGGCACCATTGGCGATTTCGAAATCCCGCACCGTGATGGTAAACCCACGCGGACGCCCCGGTCTTTTCGGATCGTCGGTCAGGGAATCCTGCGTCTTTGCCATGCAGATCGGTAGTTGTTGGAAGCCGCCCTTGGTGAAAAGGGCGAGCTTGGCCTGGGCTTCCGTCGTCAACACCACGCCGTCGGCCCCGTACATACGCGTCACGATGTTGTGCAGCTTTTGCTCCACCGGTTCATCATCGCGATAGAGGAAGGGGACGGGCGGGGTCGAGGCCGGCAGCGCGCCGACCAGGGTTCGCGCCAGTTCCACGGCGCCGTCACCGCCTTGCCCAAAGACATCGGCCACGGCACAGGGCACGTCTTGCGCCCGGCAAAAATCCTGGACCGCCGCCAATTCCTCCGGCGTATCGGTGCCGAATTGGTTGATTGCCACAATGACCGGCCGACCGAACCGGGTCGCGCTGGCGAGGTGGGCGGCCAGGTTCTCCAGGCCACGGCCGACGGCGGCAACATCGGGTCGCACCAAATCGGCGGGCGCTGTGCCACCATGATGCTTCAGGGCCCGCACGGTGGCGACCAACACGATGGCCGCCGGGGCCAGGCCGCTCTGGCGGCACTTGATGTCGAGAAACTTCTCCCCGCCCAAATCGAAGGCAAAGCCGGCTTCGGTCACGGCGAAGTCGGCATGGGCGAGCGCCAGCCGGGTCGCCAGCACGGAATTGCAGCCGTGCGCGATGTTGGCAAACGGTCCGCCATGCACAAAGGCTGGCACGCCCTCCACCGACTGCACCAGATTGGGCATGAGCGCGTCGCGCAGCACCGCGAGGAGGGCGCCGGTCGCCTTCAGTTCCTCGGCATACACCGGGTCGCCCTCGGGCGTGAACCCGAGCACAATGCGGTTCAAGCGGACCCGCAGGTCGGCCAGTGACTCCGCCAGGCAGAGGATCGCCATGATCTCGGAGGCCGCGGTGATATTGAAGCCGGTCTCCCGTTCAGTCGGAGAGCCCCGGCTGGTGGTGATTGCACGAAGGGCGCGCTCATTGACGTCAAGCACCCGCTTCCAGAGGACGTCCGCCGGCGCGAGCCGCACCGTCTTGAAGTGCAGCCGGTTGTCGAGTACCGCCGCCAGGAGGTTGTTGGCCGCCGTGATGGCGTGAAAGTCGCCCGTAAAATGCAAGTTGATGTCCTGCGCCGGCGTCAGGCTGCTGCGCCCCCCGCCGGTTGCCCCACCCTTGCGGCCGAAGACCGGGCCCATCGACGGCTCGCGCAGGGCCAGCGCGGCCGAACGGCCGATTTTCTTCAAGCCCTGGGCCAAGCCGATCGAGACGGTTGTTTTCCCCTCGCCCGCCGGGGTCGGCGTGAGGGCGGATACCAGAATCAGCCGACCGCGGGCCGGCCGGCCGGTGAGGGCCGCGAGGGCTACCTTGGCCTTGTCGCGGCCATAAAAAAGCAGGTGCTGGGGATCGAGGCCGAGTTCGGCCGCGACCAGGGGCAATTCCTTCATGCCCACAACGTGGCGCGGGCCCTACTGGCACTCAATCTGCAAAGGCCCAGGCGGGCGGATTAAGCCCGCATTTAAGCCTAAAGCATTAGGCCTATAAATTCCCGCGATGCCGGAGAAGCTAGGCGCTGGTCACGGCCGCCGGCAGCGCCGCGACGTCCGGCTTGGGCTTGGGCGTGCCCACCAGCACCCCGAGATGCTCCTGGATTTTCTGGAAAAATTCCAGGTTTAGGTCGCCCACCGGAATTTCGTAGAGCTGGTGCGAGGGCATGTGCTCATAGATCTGGCGCTGGCCGTCCTCGCTCAGGCCGCGCAGCTTGATCAGCTTCTTGCGCTCCAGCATGAGCGCCAAAAACTGCAGCAAGGGCGTGTTGGTCGGGCTGGGCTCAAGCGTGGGGTCCGCCAGGGTGACAAAAAGATTTTCCGCGGTGAGCTTGAGTTGCAGGGCCGAATTCTCGTTGGCCAAGCGCGGTTTGAAGCCCACTACCCACCGGCAGTAGACAAAGGCCGGCGGCATGAAGCGTCCGTCCTCGGCCTCCAGCAGATCGCGCCGGATGACCTCCCCGGAGGCCTCGCGCGCCAGGTAGCAGACGACGCGGTCGCCTTCCGCGAAGTCGCGGCCGCTGACGAAACACTTTGTGGCAATCGGGTGAAGATTCAGCTCCATGAATGTTTTCTTGTTTACCCTCGGTCGCCCCGAAGGCTAGCAAATTGATGAGGGAAGTAGTGGGTAGCGAGTAGCGGCTAGCGAGCATCCATGGCAAAACCTCTTTATCATCCGCTCCGCGGTTTTCTAACGCGTAAATCTGACGCCCCAAGGCCACCCATCATCTTGCACAAATGATCATCTTTACTCGCTACCCGCTACTCACTACTCGCTACTGCACATGAACGGACGTCTGATTGCCGTGGGCGACATCCACGGCTGCCACAAGGAATTTGCCGATCTGCTGGACAAGCTCGATCTCCAGAAGGACGACCGCCTGATCTTGCTGGGCGACCTGATCAATCGCGGTCCCGACAGCGGCAAGGTGGTGGAACTCGCCCGGGAACACGCCACGGCGTCGCTGCTCGGCAACCATGAATTGCGCCACCTCAACTACCGGCGCACCGACGATCCGACCCATCTCAAGAAATACGATTACACCACCATGGAGCAGCTCCGGGGCAAGGACTGGGAATACCTCGAAGCCATGCGGCTGACCTATGAGGATGCGGAACTGGGCGTCGTCTTTGTCCATGCCGGCTTCCTGCCCGACCGGCCCTGGGCGCGGCAGGCCGCCCGGATAGTCACCCGCATCCAGGTGGTGGACAAGGACGGCGAGCCCCGCAAACGCTCGGAGGCGCCCAACGCCCCGCATTGGTCCGAGTTGTGGTCGGGCCCACCCTTCGTCGTCTATGGTCACACGCCCCGAACGGAGGTCGCGCGCACCAAGTGGACGCTGGGGATCGACACCGCCTGCGTGCTCGGCGGCTGCCTGACCGCCTACATTTTGCCGGAAAAACGGATCGTCCAGGTGAAGGCCCGGGACACGTATTACAAGTCGTAGCCTGCGACCGGCTGGGCATGATGCGACGCGGTAGGGTCCGTAGAAGTGGGTCGGGCTTTACGCCCGACGCTGAACCTACCCTCTCGGGGGTAAACCCCGACCTACAGGGCCCAGAGCGAACTAAAATCCAGACCCATGGCCTGCGTGACAGGAAAGTTGCGGCCACATGAGGTTTGACGTGCCAAAGCGCATGATGCGGTGATGATGCACCCTCGATCGCGCGGAATACCCTTCGCAATCATCCGCGTGCTTCTCCTTGATCCCCCCGATGTCCGCCATCCTCCCCGCTCCCCTCCTGCTGTGCATTGACATGCAGCCGGCCTTTCTGACCGCGATCCCCGACAACCACCGGGTGCACTGGCGTTGCTCCTTCGCCCTCGAAGCGGCGGGAGGATTGGGGCTCCCCGTACTTTTCACCGAGCAGGTGCCCGCCAAGCTCGGAGGAACGGCCGCGGACTTGCTGGCCCTCTGCGCCAAACCCGAGGTCATGGGCAAGGACGCCTTTTCGGCCTTCGGTGATGAGAAAATCACGGCCCGGCTGCGCAGCAGCGGGGCGAAAGCCCTGCTGCTTTGCGGCATTGAGACCCCCGTCTGCGTCTACCAGACGGCCCGCGACTCGCTGCAGGCCGGCTTCCAAGTGACGATTCTCACCGACTGTGTCGGCGAACGCCGGCCCACCGATGCCGCCGCCGTGCTGACGCATCTCGCGTCAGCGGGATGCACGCTGCTGCCTGCTGAGACTATCTTCTATTCCCTCCTGCAAAACGCCCGGCATTCTTTCTTCCGTTCCTACACCGCCCTGGTTAAAAAATACGGTTGAGTTTGCCCCCCGCAGCACGCTCCCTGCTCCCATGGCCGACATCTCCACTCCCCTCACGGTCCGCGCAATCAAGGCCCTCGACCGCGCGAGCGGGGACATCTTCACCGCGGTGCTGCTCGTCAAGCGCCTGACAGAGCGCCCCACCAAGACCGGCAATCCGTTCCTGATGGTCGAACTCGGCGACAAGACCGGAACGTTCAACTGCAATTGCTTCAGCGACAACCCGTCATTCGAGTTCTTCAAAGCGCTGAAGGAAGGCTCCGTCGTTCGCCTGGAGGCCAAGGTGGACTATTATCAGAATCGCTTCTCCCCCCGCCTGCTGCGCGCCGAGGAAATCACGCCCGACCAGCTGGCCGGCTCCCCTCTCCTGGCCAATCTGGTCGAGACTGCGCCCGAGGACGGCGAGGCCCTCTGGGCGGAATTTCAGACCCACCTCGCCGCCATCACCCACGCCGAACTTCGCGCCACGGTGCAAGCGGTCTTCGATGAGATCGGGGAGGCTTTTCGCCAGGCCCCCGCTGCGCTCGCGATGCATCATGCCTATCGGCACGGCCTGCTGGAGCATACCTGCCACATGGCGCGGGCCGGCCGGGCCCTGGCCCCGCTTTATCCCGAGATCGATGCCGACCTCGCCCTGGCGGGCATTTTGGTCCACGACACCGGCAAGGTCATCGAATACCAAGGGGCCCTCGCCACCGCCCGCAGCCGCAAGGGAATTTTGCAGGGGCACGTTGTGCTGGGCTACCAGCTCGTGCGCAAAGCCGGGCTCAAGGCCAAACTCAATGGCGACCTGCTGGAGCGGCTCGAACACATCGTGCTCAGCCATCAGGGCGAGCTCGAATGGGGCGCCGCCGTCATCGCGGCCACGCCGGAGGCCGTCTTCGTGGCCAAGATTGACGATCTGGACGCCAAGATGGGCATGGTGCAGCGCCTGCTCCGGCAGGCAGGCGAGAACGACGAGTTCTCCGACAAACACTTGGGCCTGAATGCCCAGCTGCTGCTGACGAAGCCCCAGAAATAGTCAGGTTACATCCGCCGTGGCAACCTGCGCGGAGTTTTCCCCAAAAAACGGGGAGCCGGTTTTCCTCTGGCTGGCTATAGTCACGGCCCAACCAATCCACCCATGGCTTCCCTCCTTGACCGCGTCCCCCAGAACATCACTGGAAAATATTATGTCGATGCCACGTGCATCGATTGTGACCAATGCCGCGCCATCGCGCCGGAATTCTTCGGCCGCACGGAAGACGGACTTTCGTACGTTTCCCAACAGCCGGTATCGGCCGAGGACATCGCCGATGTCGAGGAAGCGATGAACACCTGCTCGGTGTCATCCATCGGCTGCGACGGCAACTGACCCATCACCGGGCTTTCCCGGCCCGCTTTCGCTGCGCCCCAACGATCCTGCGTAGCCACCTCCGTGCCTGTGGGGCTTGGGATCGATGGCCAAACCCGACAGGCAGAGACCAGCCTCCGCCAAGCTACGGCTCGGCAAGCGCCTGTCGCTACGTCCGATTGATCGGTCGAGTCTGCCTGATCCCGCTCAGTTCCGGCCGCTAATTCAGGTGGAAGCCGAGCGCCTCGAGTTCCTTCAAGGTGAACGGGGCGCATTCCAGCACCTCCTGCAACTTGGCCAGCGCACCTGCCATCGTGGGCGAATCAAACAGGGCGGCGCCGTCATCACTGTCGTGCAAATGCACAGCCCACGGACTGGTCGCGGCATCAGCTCCGACTTGGAAGGCGGAACCATAAAGGTAGTTCCCCGGCAGGCCAGGATGAGGACCGGCCCCCGGCACAAGAAACAACGTGTGCACCGGATCATGGGCCGCCGCCACGCCATGCTTGGCGCGGTGATGGGCGACTTTCCCGGCGACCAAAAGACGGTTGCGCTCCGCCTTGGCCTGCACCGCAGGCGGCAAAGAAACGACGTAACGATCAAAGATGCTGTTATTGCTCTCCAGCTCCTCCGCGGGGAGTTGCCCGGCGATGACTTTGTCCAGATTGCTGGCGTGGAACAAGGGCAGCTTGGCGAGAGCCCGGGCCGTCACATGCCCGTCCTTGTGGTCCGCATCGGCATACGCCTGATGCGAGGCGTAGAGTCGCTTCACGGCATCCTGATAGGCGGGCGTCACCGGGACGGCGCCGATCGGGCTGTGGTCGATCATATCAAGGACGGTCTGGTCAAACTGATCATGGGGACTGTGGGGCATGGTCGGACATTGATAATAATCGCCGACGGGAAGACGAGGCTCAACTCTTAGCATCCTTTCCATGTAGCGGCGAGCGCCAGCGAGCCGTGGTTCGTCGGCTCGCTGGCGCTCGCCGCTACACCCAGTCCAGGGTGGACAAACCAGGTAAGCGCAGACCCCGGATTTTTCCCTCGCCTTTGGCCGGTATAACCGCGGCATTCGCCCCATGCCGTTTAATCAACTCGGGCTCTATTCCAGCATTGTTCGCGCCGTCGTCGCGAAGGGCTACGGCGAGCCCACCCCGATCCAGCAGCAGGCCATCCCGGTCGTCCTGAGCGGCCGCGACCTGATCGCCTCCGCCCAGACCGGCACGGGCAAGACCGCCGCCTTTGCCCTGCCCATCATCAATCGCCTCGGGGGCCACAAGAAACCCGCCCCCCGGGTCCTCGTCCTTGAGCCCACGCGCGAACTCGCCGCGCAGGTCGACGAGGCTTTTCGCGAGTTCGGCCAGTTCACCGGCCTGCGCACCGCCCTCATCCATGGCGGCGTTGGTTATGGCGTGCAGCGCAAGGCCCTGCACCAGGGCAGCGACATCATCGTCGCCACCGTTGGTCGCCTGATGGACTTCCTCGCCGAGCGGGCATTTCGCTTGGACAACCTTGAGTTCCTTGTGCTCGATGAAGTGGACCGGATGCTGGACATGGGTTTCATCGATGACGTGAAAACCATCGTCAGCCTTTGCCCCAAGAAACGGCAGACCCTGTTCTTCTCCGCCACCGTGCCACCCGAGATCGAGGCCGTCGCCAAGTTTGCCCTCCACGACCCGGTCCGCATCGCCATCGGCCGGGCGCGCTCGGTCAATGAATCCGTCACCCACGCCATCTACCCCGTAAGCCAGGGGCTGAAGTTCAAGCTGCTGCTGGCGCTGCTCGAGAAGACGGATTTTCACAGCGTGCTGGTGTTCACCCGCACGAAGCACGGCGCAGACAAGATCGCGGCGCGGCTGAAGGAGGCGAACCACACCGTCGCGGTTCTGCACGGCAACCGCAGCCAGAGCCAGCGCACCGCCGCCCTGAAGGGGTTCAAGGACGGCCAGTACGAGGTCATGGTCGCCACCGACATCGCCGCCCGCGGCATCGACGTGGCGGACATTTCGCACGTCATCAACTACGACATTCCGATGACACCGGACGATTACGTGCACCGCATTGGCCGCACCGGGCGGGCCGCCGCGGTCGGCGATGCCTTTACCCTCGTCACCCCGCAGGAGGCGGGCGAAGTCCGGGCGATCGAGCGCTTCATCAAGGCCAGCATCCCGCAACTCCAGCTCGAGGGCTTCGACTACAAAGCTGTGCCTCCCGCGGCCTTTGGCGGTGACGCCGACCAACCCGGCCGGCGGCGCGGCTTCGGCGGACGCCGCGGCGGCGGCGGCGGCCGGGCCGCACCGGTCCATCACCCCAAGGGAAAACCCGGCGGGCATTGGCACACGGGCGGCCGGCATTGAGCCGGAATCAAGAGCCCAGTGTAGGTCGGGCTTTAGGCCCGACATGTCGGGGGTAAACCCCGACCTACATCACAATTACCATATCTGAACCGCATTTTCATGCCCACCATTGACACCATTCTCACCCATCCCGGCGGCGCCCATAAGGACGAGTTCCTTGCGTGCAGCGTGCTCCTCGCGCTCCATCCCGTGCCCATCGTCCGCCGCGAGCCCAAGCCGGAGGATCTGGCCAGCACCTCCGTCTGCGTCGTGGATGTCGGCCATCGGCATGAGCCGGAGCGCAACAACTTCGATCATCACCAGCTGCCCAAAGACCATCCGCCAACCTGCTCGCTCTCCCTGGTGCTGCAGCATCTCGATCTGTACGAGGATGCGCGGCAGTTCTGCGACTGGCTGGAAACGGCCGAATGGTTCGACTGCCGCGGTCTCGTCACCACGGCCCAATGGCTGGGCACGGAACCGGCGGTCGTCTCAAAACTGATCTCCCCCATCGATGTGACCCTGCTGCGGCGCTTCGCCCTGGCCAAGCGCATTGAACCGGGTCAGCCGCTCTGGGAAGTCATGCGCCTGATCGGCGAGGACCTGCTCGACTATGTGAAGACCATGCGCCTCCGGCTCGACACCATCGGGCAGCAGGCCGCCATCTGGGATATCGGGCTCGACGGCCAGCCGGCGAAGATTCTTTTTCTCCCGCGGACCGATCCGCTGCCGGACGACCCGGCCATGGGAGTTGAGCAATACATCACGAGCCGCGGCTGGGATGCGGAGATCATCGGCACGGTCTATCCCGACCGGCGCAGCACCGGCTATGGGATGTCGCGCCACCGGGACAATCCGCGGCTGGATTTCACGCGCCTGGCCCAGTGCCCCGATGTGCACTTCACGCACGCCCGGGGCTTCGTCGCCAAGACCTCGGCCGCGGAGATCGGCCGGCTGAAGGAATTGGTCACGCTGGCGGGGCATCAGATACCATCCACCTGAAGTTAGTATCTGTAGGAGGGGCTTTATGCCCCGATTCGAGTGCTGCACGCTCTGGAATGTCGGGCATCGCGGCATCAAGCCGCTCCTACAGCTCGCAGCAAGACCGGCTCACCCGATCCCGAGCAGTTCAACCTCGAAGATGAGCGTCGAGTTGGGCGGGATCGCCCCGGGATAGCCCGCGCGGCCGTAGGCCAGCTCGGGGGGCAGGGTCAGCTTGACCTTGTCGCCGATCTTCATGGTCGCGACGCCCAGATCCCATCCCGCAATCACCTGCCCCGCCCCCAGCACGAAGACAAACGGCTCAGCCCGGTCGACGGAGCTGTCGAATTTTTTCCCGTCGGTAAACCAGCCGGTGTAATGGACGGTGACCGCCTCGCCCTTCTTCGGGGTGCGGCCGGTGCCGGTGTTGATGGATTCGATTTTGATTTCAGGAGCGGCCATCACGTCATTGGGTCGAACGCCCCACCCTGAGTCAAGAAACTGCGCTCAGCCGTATCGATTCCGTCGGAATTGTTGGGAGGGATCGCTGATCCCGCCCTGCAATGACCTAACGTATTTCTGTCCGGGGATGCCATGGGCAAATCCAGATCCCAATCCGTTTTTGCCACAAAAAGGCGCAAAAAAGCTCCATAGGTGCGAAGGGAAACATTTCCGTACGCCTATAGGCGTCTTGAGAGCATCATTTGCACCCGCATTCTTGTGCGTTTTTGTGGCTAAACGGCTTGTCGGCGAACCACTCCACTGGCGAACCACGGCCCGGCGATCCCTCGGCAGGCTCGGGACCCTGAGCTGGTCGAACGGACCAGCGCCGGCCCTACACCAAGTCCGGCTCAGGCCGGTGTGACTTTCGCCACCGGCTTGTCGGCCACGTAGATCATGTAGGTGGAGCTTTTGGATGTGGCGTGCAACCGGGCAGGGACTGCTTCCACCTTGAAACCGGCCTGGGCAAAACGCTTGGCGAAGGCCCGGTCAATGCCGGCCGACCACAGCGCAATGCGCCCGCCGGGCTTGAGCGCCCGCCAGAGTCGCTGGAGGCCCCGGTTATCATAGAGGCGCGTGTTGCCCGGCATCACCATCGCGGCCGGACCGTTGTCGACATCCAGCAGAATGGCGTCGTACGGCGCTGCGCCGGCCTGATCGAGCACGACGCCGACATCCTTCACGAGGACCTTAACCCGCGGGTCCTTCAAAAGCGCCCCATTCAGGTCGGCCATGAACGTGCGGTTCCACTCCACCACTTCCGGCATCAGCTCGGCCACATGGACCACGGCATGCGCTCCGGTTTTTTCCAACACCCGCTTCAGCGTGAAGCCCAGGCCGAGACCGCCAATCAAAACCCGGGGGGACGGCGTCCGGGCGAACGGGGCGAGCGCAAGATCGCCCAGCAGCAGTTCAGACGCGGCGGTCATGGAATGCATCAGATCCCGGCCATCCAGCCGGATGCAGAAGCTGCCGTCGTGCGCATGCAAGGTCAGGCGCGCCCCATCGGGCATGCGGGTCTCGGCGAGCTTGATGTTGGGCTTCATGAATGAAAGTACGTCCCGACCAGTTGGCCATGAATTGTTGAGTTAAGCACGGATAAAGCGCCGGCCGAATATCCGTGCCCATCCGGTAAATCCGTGGCAAAAAAGCATCCCGCATGCCCGTCTGCATCAATCTCTCCGGTTATAAGTTCACACCCCTCGACAACCTGCCGGCGTTGAAGGAGCGACTGCTGGCGACGGCCAGGGCGCAGGCGCTCCGCGGAACGATTCTGCTCAGCCCGGAGGGCATCAACCTCTTCGTCGCCGGCCCCCGGGCGGCCGTGGATGCGCTGCTGCGGGAATTGCGCGCCATCCCCGGACTGACGGACCTGCAGCCGAAGGAAAGTGTCAGCGAAGAGCAGCCCTTCAACCGGATGCTGGTCAAAATCAAAAAAGAGATCATCGCCTTCGGCGTCCCCGGCATCAACCCGGCGGAACGGACCAGTGCCAAGCTGCCGGCCCGCATCCTCAAGCAATGGCTCGACGAAGGCCGGCCGGTGACACTCCTCGACACCCGCAACGACTACGAAGTCCGCATGGGCACTTTCCACGGCGCCCGCCCCGCCGGCATTGACCACTTTCGCGATTTTCCCGCCGCGGTGGCGAAGCTGCCCGAGGCACTGAAGACGCAACCCATCGTGATGTTCTGCACCGGCGGCATCCGCTGCGAGAAGGCCGGTCCGTTCATGGAGCAGGCGGGCTTCCGCAATGTGCTCCAGCTCGACGGCGGCATCCTGAAATATTTTGAGGAGTGCGGCGGCG
>JBAXWQ010000093.1:0-11248 GCA_037128315.1 Opitutia bacterium
AATGGCAAACAGTTTCATACCCAGGTCGTTTGGGGCATGACCCCGCTGCAGGCCATCCAGTCCGCCACCACCACGGCGGCTGACCTCCTCGGCTGGAACACCAAGATCGGCCAGCTGGCCCCGGGCTTCTACGCCGACCTGATCGCCGTAAAGGGCGACCCCACGGCCAACGAGACCGTGCTGGAGCACGTCGACTTCGTCATGAAGGGTGGTGAAATCTACAAGAACAAGCTGACGGCGGACGCGGTGAAGGTGTTCGAGTAAGCCGGTGGCGCGTGACCTCCGGGCGCGCGGGCCTTGCGTTCGCCATTTTCGGGAGGGCCCGCGTCTCTGCGGGCCGAGGGGCGCCGCTCACGCCCCCCGCTCGAACACGAACAGTAATAAGCCCAGCACGGTGAAGATCGTGCCCAGCAGGGCGGCCTCGTAGCGCTCGAATTTCTGCACCTGGAACCGTTCCAGCCCGACCAGCGTCAGCCAAGTGAAGACCAGCATGCCGGCGAGTGTGCCCACGGCCAAAATCAGGCTGAGCACAAAAAATCCGCGCCAGCCAAACTGCACGCCGGACAGGTAGACCGGCAAAAATCCCTCACAGGGTGACAACGTGAGCATCATGAACAAACCGGTGATGGCCGCCCAGTCGCCGGCCCGGTCGGATACCAGCGCGCTGTCCTTCAGCTCATCATCCCAGTGGCTGTGGTCCTGCTCATGGCCGCAGGCCGCGCTCTCCTGATGGTGCCCCCCCGCCGGATGGTGATGCAGCACCCCGCGACCGCTCCACTGCCGCCAAAAATAGAAGAGCCCGATGACCAGCAACACGCCGCCCGCGAGCCAGGGAAAGAGCTGTCCGCCCCGCTCATCAAGTTTGAAGCCAAACCAGGCGATGACCAGACCGAGCAGACTGGTCAGTCCGACATGCCCCAGGCCGGCAAAACAGGCGACCACCAGGGTCTTGCCCCGACTCCAATGCCGGGCCCGCGCGACCAGCACGAAAGGCAGCCAGTGGGTCGGGATCGCCGCATGAAAAAATGCCACGGTGAAGCCGGTGGCGGCGATGGTCGTGAGAACGGCGGAATTCATGAAAGATGCAACCTGAGGTGGCGCGCGTTGACCTCAACGCGCTTAGCGGCTTGAGGTCAAGCCGCACCACCATAGCAAAGCCGTCAAGGGAGCATTGATAATCTTTCTCGTTCTTCGGCTAGTTCTCGTTCTCGATGGCCGAGCTCGACTCCGGAGAATGAGAACGATTAGGAGTAAGAGAACGATTTGACCATGCCACCCGACCTCAACGCTGTCCGCACCTACCTGCTCCAGTTGCAGGATTCGATCTGTGCCGCCCTGGAAGCCGAGGATGGCGGCGGTCGCTTTCAGGAGGATGCCTGGACCCGCCCGGAAGGCGGCGGGGGCCGCTCGCGGGTCTTGAGCAACGGGCTGGTTTTCGAAAAGGCCGGGGTGGGATTCTCGCATGTCAGCGGCCCGACCCTGCCCGCCTCCGCCACGGCGACGCGCCCGGAGCTGGCGGGAAAGCCCTTTCAGGCACTGGGCGTCTCTTTGGTCCTCCACCCCCGCAATCCCTACGTGCCCACCGTGCACATGAACGTCCGTTTTTTTATCGCCGGCGCCGGCGACACGGCGGTCTGGTGGTTTGGCGGAGGCTTCGACCTGACCCCCTACTACGGATTCACCGCGGATTGCGTCCACTGGCACCGCACCGCCCGCGCCGCCTGCGAGCCCTTTGGCGCCGAGCTTTATCCCCAGTTCAAGGCCTGGTGCGATCGCTACTTCTTCCTCAAGCACCGCGGGGAACCCCGGGGCATCGGCGGTCTCTTCTTTGATGATTTCAATGCGCCGGGATTTGCCGCGAGCTTCGCGTTCCTGCGCAGCATCGGTAACGCCTTTCTGCCCGCCTACCTGCCGATCGTCCGGCAACGCCGGGCCACGCCCCACGGCGAGCGCGAGCGCGATTTCCAGCTCTATCGCCGGGGGCGGTATGTGGAATTCAACCTTGTGTGGGATCGCGGCACACTCTTCGGCTTGCAAAGCGGCGGCCGCACTGAATCCATCCTGATGTCCCTGCCGCCACTCGTCGCCTGGCGCTACGACTGGCAGCCGGAACCCGGCACCGCTGAAGCCCGGCTGTACGAAATCTTCCTGCAACCTCGCGCCTGGGCTGAACTCACCGACTCTCAACTCTCAACTCTCAACTCTCAATCTAGCTGATGACCTCCCGCGAACGATTCCTCGCCGCCGCCCATTGCCAGCCCCTCGACCGCCCGCCGGTCTGGATCATGCGGCAGGCCGGCCGCTACCTGCCCGAGTACCGGGCCCTCAAGGCCAAGTCTTCCTTTCTCGAAATGGTGAAGACCCCGGAACTGGCCGCGGAAGTCACCCTGCAGCCGCTCCGTCGTTTTGCCCTGGATGCCGCCATTATATTTTCCGACATCCTCGTCATTCCCGAGGCCATGGGCCAGGGCTACAAGTTCCGGGACGAGGGCGGCATTGGCATGGACTTCCGGCTGGACGACAAAGCCCAACTGGACCGGCTCGACCCCACCGGCATGAGCGAGCGCCTCGCCTACGTCGGGCAGGCCCTCACGCGGGTCAAGACCGAGCTCAAGGGCGAGAAAGCCCTCCTCGGCTTCGGCGGTTCACCCTGGACGCTGGCGACCTACATGCTGGAAGGCGGCAGTGCGGACGACTTCGTGCGCAGCAAGAGTGTGTTTTACTCCGATCCCGCCTTTTTCAACGCGCTGATGGAAAAATTGTCGGCCGCGTTGATCGACTATTTCAAGATGCAGATCCGCGCCGGCGTCGATGCGATCCAGATTTTCGATTCCTGGGGCGGCATCCTCGCCGGTCAGGACTACGAGGCGGCGTCCTTGCGGTGGATTCGAACCATCATCGCAGCCCTGCCGGAAAAATTTCCCATCATTCTTTACGCCAAGGGCACGCCCGCCCAGCTTACCGACCAGGCCTTCAGCGGCGCCCGCGTCCTCGGCGTGGATTGGACGATTGACCTCGGCGTCGCCCGCAAGCTGCTGCCGGCCAACGTCGCCCTCCAGGGCAACCTCGACCCGGTGCTGATGAACACCACCCCGGAGATCGTCCGCCGGGAAAGCACCCGCTTGCTGGAGTCCATGCGCGGCGGAGCCGGCCACATCTTCAATCTCGGCCATGGCATCATGCCGCAGGCGAAAATCGAATGCGTCGAAACCCTCGTCGACACCGTGGTCAACTGGCGGTAACGGGCCCATTCTCTGGCAAGATATGCGGAGCCTTGCCGTCCCGGCTGTCGTATCATGGGCCCCATGACGAAAAGCGCCTCACCCACCCTGGCCGTGATCGGCGCCGGCATCACCGGCTTGACGGCGGCCTACCGGCTACAGCAAAGGGGCTTTCAGGTTAAAGTCTTCGAGCGGGCGCCCCAGCCAGGTGGGGCGATCCGGTCCATCCGGGAGAACGGCTATCTCATCGAAGGAGGGCCCAACTCCCTCATGCTGGGCACGAATGAAGTCCGGCAGCTGATCAAGGACGTGGGCCTCGAACCGCTGATGCAGACAGCCAACGCCATGGCAAAGAAGCGCTACATCGTGCGCGGCGGCCGGTTTCTGCCCGTTCCGATGTCGCCCGGTTCCTTTTTTAGTTCACCGCTCTTTGCCTTCCGGACCAAGGCGGCGATCTTTGCGGAATTGCTCAGCCGGCCCCGCCTCCGCACCACCGACCTCAGCCTGGCCGAGCTCGTGCGCACGCATTTCAACCAGGAACTGGTGGACTACGCCCTGAATCCCCTGATTGCCGGCATCTATGCGGGGGATCCGGAAAAGCTCTCCGTCCGCCATGCCTTCCCCGCCCTGTGGGACGCGGAACGCTCCCATGGCTCCCTGCTGCGCGGCCTGATGGCCGGGGCCAAGGCCAAGAAGCTCCGCGGTGAGCCCGGCGTGGCCCCGATGGTTTCATTTCCCGGCGGGCTCCAAGCCCTGCCGGATGCCTTGGCGGCAAAAATTCCGGCGGAGGGGGTGCAGCTCAATGCCACCCTCGAGACCATCATTCCCGGCCGGCCGCACCGGCTCATCTGGAAACAGGCCGGCCAGACTTGTACCGGCGAATTCGATCTGGTGCTGCTGGCCCTGCCCGCGGGCGCCTTGGCCCAACTCGCCTTTGGCACACTGGGGGAGCGCCCTCTGGCCATCCTCGATGGCATCCCGCAGCCACCGGTTTCCTCCCTCTTTCTCGGCTACCGCCGCGAGCAGGTGGGACACCCGCTGGATGGCTTTGGCGGCCTGGTCCCGGCCGTCGAGCACCGCTCCGTGCTGGGCATCCTGTTTTCCAGCACGTTGTTTCCCGATCGCGCCCCCCCGGGGCACGTGGGCCTGACGATCTTTGCCGGCGGCCTCCGCCAGCCCGATGTCGCCCGTTTGACCACCGACGAGCTCATCGCCCGCATCGTCCCCGACCTGCATGATCTGGTGGGCGTGAACACTCCGCCGGTCTTCGTCAAACACACCTACTGGCCCCGCGCCATTCCCCAATACGTGCTCGGCTACGAGCGCTACCTGGAGGCGATCAAACAAGTGGAATTGTCGACCCAAGGCCTGTTCATCGGCGGCAATGTCCGCGAGGGAATCTCCCTGCAGGACTGCATCAAATCGGGCGAAAAATTGGCCACGCAGGCCGCGGAATTCGCCGGCAGATAACCTGCCGGGCGGGACGTTGTCTCGCCACTTGACTACCCCCCCCGGTTGGGTAGCCTGCCGCCCCTTTGTTCAGAATGGCGCAAGACCTGAAAGACACCCTCCTGCTACCCAAGACCGATTTCCCCATGCGGGCGAATCTGGTGCAGCGCGAGCCCGCCCGGGTCGCCCATTGGGACAAGACCGGCCTCTATCAGGCCATCCAGCAGCAGCGGGCCGGCGCCCCGGCATTTGTGCTGCACGACGGACCGCCCTTCACCAACGGCGACGTCCATATCGGCACCGCCCTGAACAAGACCCTCAAGGACATCGTCAACCGCTACAAATCCATGCGCGGTTTTCGCACGCCCTACGTGCCCGGCTGGGACTGCCATGGCCTGCCCATCGAGCAGAAGGTCTCCCGTGAGATCAAGGACCAGAACCTCACGCTCACCACCGCGGAGATGCGCGCCAAGTGCGACGAGTTTTCCGAAAGTTGGATCGCGAAACAGACGGCCCAGTTCAAGCGCATCGGCGTCCTCGCCGACTGGGCCAACGAATACAAGACCAAGGCCCCCGCCTTTGAGGCCGATATCGTCCGCACCTTTGCGGCCTTCATCGAGCAGGGCCTCGTCTACCGCAGCAAGAAGCCCGTCTATTGGTCCATCCCCTTCGAAACCGCCCTCGCCGAGGCCGAGATCGAGTACAAGGACCACACCTCGATCGCCATCTGGGTGAAGTTCCTCGTGCCGGCCGACGAGGCCGCCAAATTCGGCCTGCCCACTGACAAGCCGCTTTACCTGCTGATCTGGACGACCACCCCGTGGACGATTCCCGCCAATCTGGCCGTCGCCGTGCATCCGGAGGTGGACTACGTCGTGGCCGACATCGGGGCGGAACGGCTGATCGTCGCCGCCGCCTTGCTCGGGGGGGTCGCGACCGCTGCCAAGCTCGAGCCGCAGCCCACCGTTGGACTGACATTGCCCGGCGCCAAACTCGAGCACCTCAAGGCCCGCCATCCCTTCATCGACCGCGTCGCCCCGGTCGTCCTCGCCGATTATGTCACCACCGACAGCGGCACCGGCTGTGTGCATACCGCCCCCGGCCACGGCGCGGAGGATTACCTGACGGGCCTCAAGTACGGCCTGCCGATCTACTGCCCCGTCGGCGACGATGGTCGCTACCTCGATGACGGCAAGGTGCCCGCCGATCTCGTCGGCCTGACCTGCCTCGAGACCGTCGAGGATCTCGCCGCCAAGCGCCCCGCTCCAGCCAATCTCGGCGTCCTCAAAAAACTGGCCGCGGCCGGCGCGCTGCTGGCCAAGGCCAAGTATCTGCACAGCTACCCGCACTGCTGGCGGTCCAAGACGCCGATCATCTTCCGCGCCGTCGACCAGTGGTTCGTGTCGCTCGACAAAAACGGCATGCGCACCACCGCGTTGGCCGAGATCAGCAAGATCGCCGCGGCCCAGGGCTGGATCCCGGCCTGGGGCGAGGCCCGCATCCGCGGCGCCGTGGAATCGCGGCCGGATTGGTGCATCAGCCGCCAGCGCTCGTGGGGGGTGCCGATCCCGGCCTTCTACGACGCCAAGAAAACCGCCTTCCTCGATGCGGGCGTCGCCCGGGCGGTGGCCGACAAGATCGCCCAGCGCGGCACGAATTTCTGGTACGACGCCACCCCGGCGCAGATCCTGGAGGGCGTGGCCCTGCCCGCCGGCTGGCCCGCCCCCGACACGCTCGTGTGTGGTCGTGACACCCTCGATGTCTGGATCGACTCCGGCTCCACCCAGGCCGCGGTGCTCAAGCGCGGCCAGGGCGGCACCCAGTGGCCGGCTGACCTTTACCTCGAGGGCAGCGACCAGCACCGCGGCTGGTTTCAGTCCTCTCTCTGGTGCAGCGTCATCGCCTGGGGCGCGGCTCCTTACCGGGCCGTCCTCACCCACGGCTTCATCGTCGACAAGGACCGGCAGAAAATCTCGAAGAGCAGTTCCTACCAGAAACCGCAGACCGCCGAGGCGTACATCGCGCAGCACGGGGGCGATGTCATCCGGCTCTGGATCGCGTCGCAGGATTTCCGCGACGACATCCCGGTCGACGACGAGATCCTCAAGAACGTCGGTGAGGCCTACCGGCTGTTCCGCAATTCCTTCCGCTTCCAACTCTCCAACCTGTTCGACTTCGACGCAGCCCGGCATGCCGTGCCCTATGCAAACATGGACAGCCTCGACCGTTGGGCGCTGCACCAGACCGCCCTCCTGATCGAGGAATGCACGAAGGCCTACGAAGCCTACGAGTTCCACCGCGTTTACCAGCTCTGCAACCAGTTCTGCTCCGTCACCCTGTCGGCCACCTACCACGACGTGCTCAAGGACCGGCTCTACACGCTCGGCACCAATCACCCGCAGCGCCGCTCCTCGCAGACCGCCATCCACCACATCTTCGACAGCCTGGTGAAGCTCCTCGCCCCCTTCATCTCCTTCACGGCGGATGAAGCCTGGAGTTTCCGCACCACGGGCCAGGAATATGCGGGCGCCTCCATTCATCTGCAGGACTGGCCGAAGGCGTTGCCCGCTTGGACCAATCCAGAACTCGCCGCCCTCATGGTCACGCGTCTGAAGTACCGTGCTCTGGTCAATGAGGCCATCGAACCGCTCCGTGCCGCCGGGAAGCTGGGCAAGTCGCTGGATGCCTGCGTTACTTTCCGCGGGCCTAACGCCGACCTTGAACTCGGCGCCCGGACAGCGAACCGGTCCGCCCTGGCGGAACTGTTCATCGTATCCGACGTCCTCTTCAGCCCCGCCACCGGCGAAGCCGCCGAAAGCTCCATTCTGATCAAGCCCTGCGCCGAACTCGGCTATCACCGCTGCCCGCGTTGCTGGCGCTGGGTGCCAACTTTAAAGCAAACCGCCGCAGGAGATGTTTGCCCTCGCTGCGAAGAAGCCCTTAACTCCTAACCCAGTTTACCGATTATGCCTAAGAGCCACAAGTCACCCGCCAAGAAACCTGCCCGCAAAAAGCCTGCGGCCAAGAAACCGACCAAGGCTCCCGCTAAGCCGGTGGCTAAAAAAGCCGCGGTCAAGGCCCCGGCTGCTCCCGTCAAGGCCGCGGCCCCCGCCGCGAAGGGCAAGGCCGCCCTCTCCGCCGTCGATCTCAAGCGCATGCTGCTCGAGCGCAAAGTCGCGCCCAAGGCCATTGCCTTCAGCCTCGATGAGGTCCGCGAGATCGCCAAAAAGAACGAGAAGCAGCTCGAGAGCCCGGCCAAGTCGGAGAAAAACGGCAAGACCGTCTCCAGCTCGAAGCAGGCTGATCTCAGCCACCTGCCCAAGAGCGCCAAGCCCCACCATATCAAGGCCGCCTCGCTGGCGGACATCCTCGGCTTCAACCCGAAAAAGGGCAAACAGCGCGCCGCCATGGTGGACGAGAAGGAAGTCCCCGAGAAATTCCGCCGCTACTACCGCCTGCTCCTCGAACTGCGCAACCACGTGCTGGTCCAGCTGGGCGAGCATACCGAGGAGACCCTCCTCAAGTCCTCCAAGGACGACTCCGGGGATTTGTCCGGCTATGGCCAGCACATGGCGGATGCCGGCACCGACACCTTCGACCGCGATTTTGCGCTGAGTCTGGTATCCAGCGAGCAGGAGGCCCTCTCCGAGATCGAGGCCGCCATCAAGCGGGTGCACGCCGGCACCTACGGCATTTGCGAGTCGACCCAGAAGCCCATCTCCAGGGATCGCCTGCTCGCGGTGCCCTTCACCCGCTACTCGACCGAGGCCAAGAAACAGGTCGAGCGTCACTCCCACCGGTCCGTCGAGCGCGGCGGACTCTTCGGCGACGGCACCGAAGAGGACGGCGGCAAGCTGGCCCGCGGCGACGACGACAGCGAGTGACGCTATTTTCGACTTCGGATTATTGATTTTCGATTGATGTCCAACCAGCCGATACGGGAGACCAGCGAACCGCGCCCGTCACCTTCAGGCGGTGAGGCGAGCCAATCGAAAATCCAGCGCCTCCTCGCCTATCGGCGATTTTGGCTGCTGGCCATTGTGCTCTTCGCCCTGGACCAAGGCACCAAATCCCTGATCAACACCCGCCTGCCCCTCGGCAGTTACGGCCCGACCGGCATCACGATTTTCCCGGGATTCTTCAATCTCGTGCACGTCGGCAACACAGGGGCGGCCTGGAGCATGTTTTCCGGCCAAAGCACCCTGCTCGCCCTGCTCGCCTGCTCGACCCTCGTGGCGATCTATTTCTGGCGGCATCAGCTCGGGCTTCGCGCGGCGGCCGTCCAGTCCGCCTTTGGCCTGTTGTGCGGCGGGGTCATCGGCAATCTCGTGGACCGCCTGGTGCATCATCATGTCATCGACTTCATCGACCTGCATTTCGGCACCTACGTCTACCCCACGTTCAACGTCGCCGACTCCGGCATCTGCATCGGGGTCTTCTGGTATGTGCTCTGGTCGATCCGACAGCCGGAGGGGACAAGTGGGAAGTAACAAGTATCAAGTGACAAGATCGGGAGCTTGAGTTTGTCACTTGGCCCTTGTCACTTGTCACTTCGTGGAATGAGCGGGGCTCATTCCACGTTGGCGATCTGCTCCCGGACGCGCTCGAGCTCGTTCTTGAACTCGATCACCTGCTGGGACACGGCCAGGTCATTGGCCTTGCTCCCGATGGTGTGGATCTCGCGGCCGATTTCCTGCAAAATGAACTCCGCCTTGCGGCCCACCTCGCCCTTCGCGCGGAGCAGGTCGCGGAACTGCGTGAAATGGCTGCGCAGCCGGGTGATCTCCTCCGTCACGTCGCACCGGTCGGCAAACAAGGCCACTTCCTTGAGGACCCGCTCGTCATTCACGTCGAGTTCCAGCCCGGCCTGCCGCAGCCGCTGCGACAACTGCTCCCGATAGGCGGTGGGCACCTGCGGGGCGCGGCGGGCGATGATCTCGAGCGCCGCATGCAGCTTTTCCAGCCGGCCCAGGAAATCCACCAGCAGCGCCTCCCCTTCCATCGCCCGCATGGCGGCGAAGCCGCGGAGGGCCTCGTGCAGGGTCCGCTGCACAATTTTCTCCGTCGCCTCGTCCGCGGGCAGCTGGGCCCCGGAGCGCTGGCTGCTGGCAATCGACCACAGCAGGTCGGCCGTGGGCTCGAACGGGACCTTGCGTGCCTTGGCCAGTTTGGCGAGCTGCGCGAGCACCGCCCCCACGGCCGTCTGATCCCAGTCCGCCGCCGGGCCGGACTTGCCCGTCACCTCCACCGCCACGTGCACCTTGCCCCGCCAGGCCACCTTGCGCACGGCCTCGCCGATCGCGGGCTCGAAGGCCTGCCACTCGTCGGGCAATTTCAGGGAGAGGTCCAGTCCCTTGCGGTTCACCGCGTTGACCTGCACGGTCAGGCTGAGATTACCCAAGTTGGCGGTCGCCCGCCCGTAGCCGGTCATGCTGTTCATGGAACAGAAGTAACAAGGATCAAGGGCCAAGTGGCAAGAGTTCGCATCATCCAGATAGTTACTCACCCGTGTCGTCCTTGCCAGCAATGGCTGAGAGGATGCGCTTGAGCTCTTCGGCTTCGGCGACCAGATGATCCCTATCCTGCAGCAGAGCGGGGTTTGTCCCGCAGTCGATCAAACGCAGCCAGAGGCCGGCCTCACGCGCCTCCTTTCGGCAGACTTTGATGCGGTAGAAAAAGTCTTTGCGACTTAGCCCCTCCTGCGCTTCCAGATAATTGGCAGCGACAGAACCTGAAGAGCGCACCACCTGCTTGGCATCCTCGTAATTTGCAATGCTCTTGGGCAACCGGTCAACGAATCGCCTGATGCTAAGGGCGAACTCGAATGTCCGCTTTACTAAATCTCGCGGCGGTTCGGCCATGTCTTGTCACTTGTTACTTGAGCCTTGCTACTTGGTCGCGGCGAGCAACGCCGCGACCTGCTGCACATCCTTGTCCCCCCGGCCGCTGAGGTTGATCACCAAAATCTGGTCCGGCTTCATTTCCTTGGCCCGCTTCAGCCCGTAGACGAGGGCATGGGTGGACTCGAGGGCCGGGATGATGCCTTCCAGCCGGGAACAGAGCTGAAATGCCGCCATGACCTCATCGTCGGTGGCGTAGGCGTAGCCGATGCGACCCGTGTCGCGATAGTAGGCGTGCTCCGGCCCGATGGCGGCGTAGTCGAGGCCGGCGCTCACGGAGTGGGTCAGCTCGATCTGGCCGTCGGGATTCTGGAGTATGTAGGTTTTGCTGCCCTGCAGCACCCCCAGCTTGCCGCCCTCGAAGCGCGCGGCGTGCTCGCCGCGCTGGATGCCGCGACCGCCCGCCTCGACGCCCGTCAGCTTGACCGCCTTGTCCTCCAGAAAATCAAAGAAGCAGCCGATGGCATTGCTCCCGCCGCCCACGCAGGCCACCAATTCGTCCGGCAGCCGGCCCTCGCGCGCCAGCAGCTGCTCGCGGAGTTCCTGGCCGATGACGCGGTGAAAATCCCGCACCATCATGGGATACGGATGGGCCCCAAGCGCCGAGCCGAGAATGTAGTGCGTGCTGCGCACATTGCCCACCCAGTCGCGCATCGCCTCGTTCACGGCATCCTTGAG
>JBAXWQ010000094.1:0-11085 GCA_037128315.1 Opitutia bacterium
AGATGTGATACGGCAGGGCCATCACCCCTTGGAAGAAAAAGTCGGACCATTTCTGCACCTGCCAGGGCAGCTCGTCGCGCATCACGAAGGCTGCCGTGAACATGATCGGCGCCGTCTCGCCCGCCACCCGCGCAATGGAGAGGACGGAGGAGGTCAAGATGCCGGGCAGCGCGTACGGCAGCACGTTGGTGAGGATCGTCTGGAACTTCGTGGCACCAAGAGCGAGCGAACCTTCCCGGTAACCCTTGGGCACCGCCTTCAGCGCCTCCTCCGACGCGGTAATGATGATCGGAAGCACCATGAAGGCCATGGTCAGCCAGCCGGCGAGCAGCGAGACGCCGAAATTCAGGGCGATGACAAACATGCCGAACCCGAACAGGCCAAAGACAATCGAGGGCACGCCGGCCAGGTTGACGATGGAGAGCCGGAGAAAGCGGATAAAGGTGCCGTCAGTGGCGTATTCGCTCAGGTAGATCGCGCTCAGCACGCCAAGCACCAGCGCGATAAGTATGGAGCCGCCGACCAGCAGCACGGTGCCGACGATATTGGGGAAAATACCGCCCGCCGAGTACACGTAGGAATCCACGCGGACGCCCTTTAACTCGGCCTCGTGGGTCGCCTTGTAGGCCCGGAATTCCCGGTCGCCCATCGTGACTTTCTGGCCGGCGAGGGGGAAGACATTGAGGGTCTCCGGCGAGTCTGTCAGGAACGGCACGTTGATGAATGGAGCCGAGGTCTTGAAAAGAACCGCCCCGCCCTTCCAGCCGATATCAATGAAGATGGTCGCCGCGCAGAGCAAAATGAAATAGGTCCCCAGCCGCAGCAGCCAGAGCACGACCTGCTCGAGGCGTTTCGCGACGGTGGGCCGGCCGAACAGGACCGCCGCGGTTGTGATCGGGGCGTTCATGTTTCGAAGGTAGGGCGGCGAGTCCCTTCGCCGCCGCGAGTGGCGCGGAGCGGCCTGTCGGCCATAGCCTTGGCGACGGCTGAAGTCCGCGCCCTACCCGCTTCAGGCCAGGTCAAAGATCGTGATAAAAGGGTCGCATTCATCCGATGGAAATCCGGTAGCGGCGCACGATCTTTTGCGCGAGGAAGTTGACGAGCAGGGAAATCAGGAAAAGCACCACCCCGATCATGAAGAGCGCCCGGTAGTGGATGCTGTCGCGCACCACCTCCCCCATCTCCTGCGCAATGATGCCGGTCATGGTGTGCACCGGCTGGAACAGCACGCCCAGGCCCGCGCCGAGGTCCGGGGTCTCGATCCGGTTGCCCGCGCAGAGCAGCACGACCATCGTCTCGCCGATCACGCGGCCAAACCCGAGCAAAATGGCCGCCATGATGCCGGACAGGGCGGCCGGGACCGTGATCTGGATGATGGTCTGCAGCCGCGTGGCCCCCAGGGCGAGCGAAGCCTCACGGAAGGAGCGCGGCACGTTGTTGATGGCATCCTCCGCCAGGGAGAAAATGGTGGGGATCGCCATCAGGGCGAGCAGGCACGCCGCGGTCGTGGCGTTAAGCCGCTCCGCAATGGGAAAGCCGGGCACCCAATCCAAGGCTGGCAGCTGCGAGACCCGCCGGAGGGTTTCCCCCAGCATCGCGATGCCGAAGAAGCCAAGCACCACGCTGGGAATGGCCGAGATGAATTCGATGTAGGGCTTGATGATCTTCTGCTCCAGCGAGCCGGCGAGCTGGTTGACGTAGATCGCCGCCGCCACGCCGAGGGGGATCGCGATGAGCAGCGCCATGCAGGCAATCAGGAGGGAGCCCGTGAACAGGGGAATCACGCCATACCAATCCTGCCAGAAGCTGGCGGTGATCCACTTCCGGCCAAAGGCAAAGGCGTTGAATGCCTCCAGCCAGCCCACCGGCTTGTCCTGGTTCCACACGGACATTTTCCTCTCCGCCTCCGCCAGCGCGACGGCGTAGGTGCTGACCAGTTCCTTAAATTTTGCCATCTTGGCGGTCAGCACGGCGTCGGAAAACTGGGGGGCCTGCTGGACCAGCTGACGCATCGCCTCCAACTGGCGGGCATTGGCCGCCGGAATTTCCGCGCCGAGCGCGAGCAGCGGTTTGATCTCAGCCTTGTAATCAATGACCTCGATTTGCGTCGCATCCGCCTGTCGCTGCAGCTCGGCGGCGCGCGCCGGCGTGGCGCCCGGGATGGCTTTCAGGAGGTTTTGCCGCGATTCGGCCATGTCCTGGGCCACCTTGTGCCGGTCCTTCACGCCGGTCGCCAATTCGGTCATGTTGCCGAGCAGGGTTTCCTCCTCGTCCAGCGTAGCGGAAAAGCGCGTGGCATAGTCATCGAACGCCGCCAACTGCTGCTGCGCCGCCGCCGCCGCCAGGCCCTGCGGGCCGGTCAGCCGGGCATACTGCTGGGCGCGCACACTGGCCAGAAAGCGCGAGATCGTGCTGTGGGCCGTGACCTGATCACGGAAGAGATCCACATATTCGAGGCCCGCCTGGCGATAGATGACCAGATTGCTGTGATTGGCCGGGAAAAATCCGACGGCATCGCGGAAGATCGTGAACGTGATCAGGGCCAGCACCACGATCGAGATCACCGCATTACCCTGGAAAACATACCGCACGAATCCATCTCCGGTCAGCCCGAAAAACCATCCGCCCGGCTTGCGCAACAGGGCAGCATGGGTGGGCAGGCGCCCAGCGACAGGAGGAAGAGGGTCAGCAGGCATGCGATTGTGCGGGGAGACCATCGCGCCGGCCCCGGGGACCGGTCAATGGGCTGTTGTTACAGTTGTGTGACAAAAAAGCCGCCCGCAGTCATGCAAATGCTGCGGGCGGCGATGAATTTTGAGGCTTCCGAGGCTGATCTCAGTTCAGCTTGCGCACCGGCACGAAACCGACCTTGCGGACGATCTTCTGCCCCTCGTCGCTAAGCGTAAAGTCAACGAACTTCGCCGCTTCCCCGGTGGGTTCGCCGTTCGTGTAGTAGAACGTGGGACGGGCATAAGGATACTGTTTGGCCAGCACCGATTCCTCGGTGGGGACCGAGCCTTCAATCGACACCGTCTTGATCCCCGGATCATGCAGGTAAGCCAGGCCCACGTAGCCGATGCCGTTGGCATTTTTGGCCACCTCGGACGCGATCTGCTCATTGCCCGCCATCTTCTGCGAGGACGAGGCGTAGTCGCGCTTCTTCATGGCCAGGTCCTTGAAGTCCGAGTACGTGCCCGATGACGTGTTGCGGGTGTAGATCGAAATCGGGCCGGCCGTGCCGCCGACCTGGCTCCAGTCGGTGATGTCACCGGCGAAGATCTGCTCCACCTGGCGCTTGGTCAGGGTGGCCAGGGGATTGCCGGCATTGACGATCACGCCGATGCCGTCGAAGGCCACGATGGTGGGTTTCATCGAGACACCCTTGGCCGTGGCCGCGGACATCTCGGTGGGCTTGGCGCGCCGGCTCGACATGCCGATCTGCGCCGTGCCATCGGTGATGGCGGCGATGCCGGTGGTCGAACCCTCGGCGGCGATTTCAAACGTGGTCCCCGGATTGCGGGACTTATAATCCTCGGCCAGCATGGGCACGAGCTTGGCGCCGAGCGTGTCGGAGCCCTTGATGACGAGCTTTTGGGCGGACGCGGTGGCCGCGGCGACCAGGGCGAGCGAAAAGATAAGGAATTTGGTTTTCATAGCGATAATTAGCAAAGGAGGGGGAGAAGTTTAGAACTTAACGACAAGGTCAAGCAGCAGTTCCTGGGAGTGATTCAGGTTACCGAGGGAGAACGTCATGCCCGGCTGGATGATCTTGGTGTCATAATATTTGGCGCCGATGGTGGCAAAATCGGTCAGGTTGTAGACCAGCGAGAGCTCGAAGCCCTTCTGGTTGGTCTTGCTGAAGCCCCAGTCGGAATCGTTGACGTTGGGGTCGGTGGCGGTGACGCCGACGCTGCGGTAGTCGAGCTTGGCGCTGTAGTCGCCCTGCACCTTGCCCGTGCCGTAGCTGTAACCAATGCCGACCAGCCAGGCCGTGGACCCGCTGTTGAACAGCGCAGGATTCAGATTGTAGACACGGTAGGCGCGGGTGTCCGGGCTCATGTTCTTGGAGGAATCCCAGTAGACCTTGAAGGCCGTCCCGGTGCCGTTGACGTTGGCCCAGTTGATCTCGCCGGCGAGGGTAACGTATTCCTGCGCGCGGAGTGATCCGATGAAGGCGGCCGAGTTCAAGGATTCGCCAGCCAGCACCGTGGACTGGTTGTATTTGTTGAAGCCGAGGGCGATGATCGCGCTGCTCAGATTGTCCGGGGCGAACCAGTGGGTGTAGACGAGCTGGTTTTCAAAGAGCCAGGCATCGCGGTGGAGCGGGCCGGCGTTGTTGGCCTCGGTGCGGTCCACCATGGCGTGCTGCATGGCGCGGACCTCAAAGGTGTCCTTGGTGCCGATGAAATGCTTGTATACCTCGCTCACGCCCTGCGGATTGATGTCCGCGTCCCAGCGCAGGTCGGTCGTGTACATGAGATTCTTCTGCTTCCCGAGCACGAAGGCCCAGTTCAGGTTGGGCTGATAGCCGACGTAGGCGCGGGCGAGGAAAACACCGTAGTCATCGGCCATGTTCGTGAAGGTCTGGTTGGCGGAATCACTGGCCTGACCCGACTCGAGCGCGAAGCCCGTCGTCCAGCCCTTCTGAAGGGTGACGTCGCCGTTCAGGCGGAAACGGAAGCGCTGGCGCGAGGTCTCGTTCTTGAGCAAAAACCCACCGGCCGCGATCTCCGGCGCCTGGTTGTTATACTCGTAGCGCATACGCATGTCGCCCGAGAGCTTGAAGTCCACGATCGACGAGCTGAGGTTCAGCTTGCCGGCGGAGGTGTTTGCGACGAAGTCCTTGATCAGGTCTGCCCTGAGATTCTCGGCCTCCTGATCGTTGATGACGCCCTTCTTGACCAGCAGGTCGAGGAGCGCGCCGCTGTCTTGGGCGAGGGCGAAGCTGGCGCCCAGGAGAAAGGCGAGCAGCGTGAGGAGTTTGGATTTTAGTTTGAACATTTTATTGGTCCAGGTTGAGCCTGAGTTAGGGATTCGCTTCGGGCGTTGGGCCGAATTGAGCTCGCACTATAGGGGACGATTGTGACGGTTTCGTGTCAGACGTGTGACAACGCGGGAAATTGGCGGGGGGCCGATATCCCATTGCGACATCGCCTTTGATCCTCGGCCGAACTCATGCAGCCTCAGTCGCTAAACGCATTGGGGCCATGACGGGCAGAACAGGGCTGTAGGAGGGGCTTTATGCCCCGATTGGGCAGCTGTATCGCTCCATAATGTTCCCCATCGCGGCGTAAAGCCGCTCCTACAGCTCGGATTCTTGAGCTGTTCTTTGGCAATTTCCAAAACGGCGGTCATAGACCGCCGCTACCGTGCTCCTCAAGCTACCGGCGGCGGCACCGCGGCCGGCGCGGGCGGACCGGCGAGCACCGCGTTCAATTGCTCGGCTTCACCCGTCTCCATGGCACTGAGCTGGATGAGGTTGTTCAGTGAGCTGAAATGCTTGGTCCACTCAAAGTCACCCGTGTGGCCGCCCACGACCTGATTGAAGAGCTGCTTCTTCTCCCCTTTCAGGACCTGGATACGCTCCTCGATGGTACCGGCCGTGACCATGCGGTAGACGAACACGGTGTTCGTCTGGCCGATCCGGTGCACCCGATCAATCGCCTGGTCCTCGACCGCGGGATTCCACCACGGATCGAGCAGGAAAACATAATCCGCCGCATGCAGCGTGATGCCCGTGCCGGCGGCCTTGAGGCTCACCAGCATGGCGGCGGCGCCCTGCGCCGTCTGGAAATCACGCACCGGCTTCTGCCGGTCCACCGTCATGCCGGTGATCTCGTAGCGCGGGAGATCGGGATAGTGCTGGGCCAGGGCCACCCGGACCCGGTTGAGCAGGGTCACGAACTGCGAGAAGATCACCACCTTGTGGCC
Source organism: Opitutia bacterium (assembly GCA_037128315.1). GTDB lineage: Bacteria > Verrucomicrobiota > Verrucomicrobiia > Opitutales > Opitutaceae > Lacunisphaera. The sequence goes on from JBAXWQ010000094.1 coordinate 5,932, forward strand.
GCTGCTCACCACCTCCGCGAGCTTCTCGATGAGCAACTGCAGCTTGCCGCTGTCCGTCAGCGGCGAGTTCAGCCAGGGCAGCAGGTCGGGGTCGCAGCACACCTGGCGGAGCCGGGTCAGCAGGGCCAGGAAGCCGAAGGATTTTTCCCGCAGCGCGAGCCCGATATCCTCGCCGAGCCGCGCCAGGCCCTCGGTGCAGATGCGGGCATACTCGGTGCGCTGCACTTCCGTGAGCGGGCAGAGCAGGTCCATCTCCACCTTCGGGGGCAGCTCCTTGGCCACCTCGTTCTTGGTGCGGCGCAGGATGAAGGGGGCGACCTGCTGACGCAGCCGGCCCATTGTGCCCTCGCGGTCCTGCACCAGCGCCGACTCGAAATTGGTCCGGGAACCGAGTAGGCCGGGCAGCAGGTAGCGGAAGATGGACCACAGGTCGAGCTGGCGGTTCTCCAGCGGGGTGCCGGTGAGCACAATCCGATGCTGCGTGCGAATGGCAAAACAGGCCTGGGTGACCTTGGCATCCGGATTCTTGATGAACTGCCCCTCGTCCAAAATGGCGTAGCCGAACTCCAGGCCGTCGAGCAAGGCGCGGTGCTTGCGCAGCTGCGTGTAGCTGGCCAGCCAGATGCAGGGCGCCTTGTTGGTCGTGAAATCGTTGCCCGACTTGAGCGTGTCGATCTTCGCCCCGGGATAGAAACGCGCCAGTTCCTCGCGCCACACCGGCACGACACTCGCCGGGCAGACGATCAGGTGGCGCCGGCCCGTCATCGGGCGCGACTCGATCAGCGCGATGACCTGGACGGTCTTGCCCAAGCCCATCTCGTCGGCCAGCAGCCCGTGGCAGCCCGTCTCGCAGAGGTGGTGCATCCACTCCACGCCGCGCCGCTGGTACTGGCGCAGGAATTCCGGCAAGGCGGGCGGCGCCGCGGAGGGCGACATGACCTTTTGCCGCCACGCGTCCAGCTCGGCCCCGAGGCTGACCTTGATGCGGCTGTCGTTGAAAAGGGAAAAAATCAGGTAGGGCGGGATCGTCCCATCCGCCTGGTTTTCCTCGAGATTGCGCCGCCACTGGTTGTAGCTCTCCCATTTTTCCGGCGACATCGTGACGATGCCCAGATCGGGCAGCAGCATGGGCGTGCGACCGTGCTTGAGCAGCGCGGCCGCCTGCTCCGCCGTCAGCAGCTTTTCCCCGGCCCGGAAAATCCAGCGGAGGTTCAGCCCGCCTTCACCATGCCGGTCAGCCACCGCCTCGATCTCAATGATCCGCGCCCCCTGCTTCAGGTTGTCCACCTTGACATCGAGCTCGATGGCGAACTGCTTTTTCCAGTGGGGCAGCAGGTCGCGGATGAACCCGGGAATGTCCGCCAGGGCGTCCAGCGCATAACCGTGCGTGGTTTGATTATAGCGAAAATGGGCTTTGCGGGCGTAGGTGGCCAGCGCGATGAGCTTGGCCCGCTCGGCGGCCGTGGGATGATTGATCGTGTTGCCGAGCGCCGGAATACGGCTGCGCCCCTGCTTCCAATAGGCCAGGAAAACCAGCCCATCGGCCGTGGTGGTGAAGCTCAGCAGCAAATCGCGCGTGGGCTGGTTGGGGTCGGGCTTCGCCGCTGAGCCGCCGGCTCCCGGGCTCGGGCTCGCCGAGCCGGAGTCGGCCGCAGCCTTGGTCGCGGACCGCGGCAGGAGCGCGGTCATCTCGTCCACGAGCAGTTCCTCGATTTCGTGCAAGCCGGCGACGGCGATGGCGTGGGCCAGCATCAGGTCCGTCGAAGAGGAGCGGACCTTGATCTGCTCTCCCTCCCACTCGACGACGGCATATTCCTCCCGTTTCTCCACCTTGCGATGAATGATGGCGTCCTTGGCGCCCAGTTCGACTTCCCGGATTTCCCCCGCCCGGTACAACTCCCGCCCACGTTCCAGCTGGACCGCGTCGAAATGGCCCTCCCAGTCGGCTTCGAGGCGTTCAAACCAGAACTCGAGCGATTGCGGAGTGTAGATGCGCTTGGGCCCGTGGGTTTGCATCAAGATAAAAGGGGGACGTTAGAAAGTTCCGGCGCCCCCGCGCAACCACTATTTCGCCAATAATTTCGGCGGTCGCCGGGCATTTTTACCCGATCGTCACACCACCGCCACGCAGGGGTCACATCGCTCCCCCATGATGGGACCGCGCTCGACGGTTGGACGGTGCCGCCGAACGGGCCAAAATCATTGAAACTCGTCCTTGTAACAGAAACTTACGCTCCTGAAATCAACGGGGTCGCCATGACCCTGGGCCACCTCGTGGACGGACTCACGAGTCGCGGCCACCAGATCACGATCATCCGCCCCCGCCAGCGCGCGGAAAAAGGCGCGGCGGACGTCCAGCGCCAAGGAGCCGTAACCCAGCATCTGCTGCCCGGATTGCCGATTCCGGGCTATCCCCTGCTGCGCTTCGGCCTGCCCGCCGGCCGCCGGTTGCGCCGGCTCTGGGCGCAGCATCGCCCCGATCTCGTCCATATCGCCACGGAAGGCCCGCTGGGCTACTCCGCCCTGAATGCCGCCGGGGCCCTCGGCTTGCCCGTGACCTCGAGCTTTCACACCAATTTCCACCAGTACACGCACGATTACCGCTTCAGCTGGCTGTTTTCCCTGACCGCGAAATGGCTGCGGTACTTCCACAACCGCACCCGGCGCACCTTTGCCCCGACCCGGGAGCTTTGCGACAGCCTGGCGCAGGACGGTTATCAAAACCTGCGGGTCCTCTCCCGGGGCGTGGATACCCGTCTCTTCTCGCCGGCGGCGCGCAGCCTGACGCAACGCGCCAGCTGGGGTGCCGCACCCAATGACCCGGTGGTCATTCACACCGGTCGGCTCGCCCGCGAAAAAAACTATGGCCTGATCTTTCGCGCCTACGCCGCCATGCAGGCGGCGAATCCGCGCTGCCGCTTCGTGGTGGTCGGGGACGGCCCGTTGCGCGCCAGCCTGCAGGCCGAACACCGGCACTGCCGGTTCACCGGATTTGTCGATCGGCGGGTCCTCGCCAGCCATTACGCCTCAGCCGACATCTACCTGCACGCCAGCACGACGGAAACCTACGGCAATGTCGCCGCCGAGGCCCTGGCCAGCGGACTGGCCTTCGCCGGCTACGACTACGCGGCGGCGCACGAGCTCGTCCGCCCGGAAGAAAACGGCCTGCTGGTGCCCTTGGGCCACGAGGAGCGCTTTATCGCCGCGGCGGTGCGACTGGCCACCGATCCGGCGCTCGTCACCCGGCTGCGCGCCCAGGCCGCCCTCGCAGTCCAGGCGCGCTCCTGGTCCGCCGTAGTGGACCAATTCGAGACCGACCTCGCCGAGGCCCTCACCACGCGCCACCCCGATCTCCCTCCGCTCAACCTGCAGTTTTCAACTGTCACAAAATGAAACCCGCCCTCCAGGTCCGCACCGTCATCGTGTCCGACATCCACCTCGGCACCCCGCACAGCAAGGTCGAGGAAGTCACCCACTTCCTCAAGCACGTCCGCTGCGAGCGCCTCATCCTCAACGGCGACATCATCGATGGCTGGCGCCTGCGCCGCGGCGGGGTGTGGACCAAGGCCCACACCCGCTTCATCCGCCGGGTCCTGACCATGATCCAGAAGCGGGACACCGAGGTCATCTACCTGCGCGGCAACCACGATGATTTCCTGGGCCGCCTGCTCCCGCTGCAGTTCGACCACCTCCAGCTGGTGGAGGACTGCATCCTCGAGACCGCCCAAGGCCGCTACCTCGTGCTGCATGGGGACGTGTTCGATGGCGTGATCAAGAACATGGTCTTCCTCGCCCACCTCGGCGACGCCGGCTATGCGCTGCTGCTGCGCCTGAACCGCTTCTACAACTGGTTTCGCGCCCTGCGCGGCAAGGAATACTTCTCCCTCAGCCAGGCGATCAAGGCCAAGGTCAAGCAGGCCGTCAGTTTCATCGGCAAATTCGAGGACCAGATCGCCAACCTCGCCCGCGACCGGGGCTGCCGGGGTGTCATCTGCGGACACATCCACACTCCCGCCGACAAGATGATTGGCGACATCCACTACCTGAATTCCGGCGACTGGGTCGAGTCGATGACGGCCATTGTCGAGCACCACGACGGGCGATTCGAGCTGATCACTTACAAGCAATTTCTGGAGCAGTTTCCCCGGCCGGCCGCCAGTCCGGCGGTCGCAGATGAGTGGGATGAACCCCTGGCCCTGCCCAGGAGCGTGCTGGTCTGAGGTGATCCCGTCCAGACTCATGAATAAAGTCCTCATTCTCACCGCCGGCTATGGCGAAGGCCACAACAGTGCCGCCCGGGCCTTGCAAAGCGCCTTTGCCGAGCAGCCGGGTATCGAGGCCGAACTGGTTGATCTCTTCGCACTGCGGGCCCCGCGCCTCAACCACCTTTCCCGCCGCGGCTACCTCAAGCTGATCAACGCTGCGCCGAGGATCTGGAGCGCGCTTTACCGCTGGCTGGACCGGTCGGCCCTGGCGCCCCAGACCTTTCGGACGCTGGCCAGCCATCGCCGGCTGCTGGGCCGCATCATCGCGGAAAAGCAGCCGGTCGCCATCTGCTCCACCTACCCCGTCTATGCGTGGCTGCTCGACGAGCTGCGCCGCGAGGGCCAGGTGTTCTGCCCCCATTTCACGATCATCACGGATGCGATCACCATCAACTCCCTCTGGTATCGCGCGCCCTCCGCCGGCTGGTTTGTGACCGACCCGGACTCCGCCGCGTTCCTGTCGGTCCGGGGCGTCCCCCCCGCCCGGGTCCACGTCAGCGGCTTTCCGGTCGCCCTCGCCTTCGCTGATCGCGCCCCGGCCTGGCAGCCGCCCGATCCGGCGCGCGCGGGCCGGAAAAAAATCCTCTTCATGATCAATTCCGGCCGCAGCCACGCGCTGCAGATTGCCCGCGCGTTGCTGCAGCATGCGGACTGGCAGATCACCTTTACCGCCGGCCGCGATCCGGTGCTGCAGGCGGAGCTGAAGGCCCTCGCCGCCGGCGCACCGGCCGAGGCCACGGTGCTCGGCTGGACCGACCGCATTCCCGAACTGCTCATGACGCACCATGTGGTCATCAGCAAGGCGGGCGGCGCCACCACCCAGGAAGCGATCGCCGCCCGCTGCCCGATGATCGTGAACCAAATCGTGCCCGGCCAGGAGGAAGGTAAT
>JBAXWQ010000095.1:0-11005 GCA_037128315.1 Opitutia bacterium
CGGGTAATCCGGTCGGCGAAGATGGACTCGTTGTTGATGATCGTCTGCGCGCTGAGGAGCTGCAAGGTGTCCTTTTGCAGGGTGTCGTAGTAGTTGACCTGCAGGTTGAGTCCCTTGATGAACGCTGGTTCAAAGACCAAGCCGGCAAAGATGTTCTTGGAGCGTTCCGGTTGCGGATTCGGATTGGATCCACCGGAAACGACGATACCGCTCGTCGAGGGCGGGGTGCGGCGGAGATCGCTCAGGGTCGAGGTGACAATGCTGGGCGCGGTGAGGTATTCCGTGACGCCCGGCGCCCGGAAGCCCTCGCTCCAGCTGGCGCGAACCAGCAGTGACTGCACGGGTGTCCAGGATACGCCGTACTTCGGCACCGACTTGGTGAAGCGGTCGTTGTCTTCGCGCCGGGCCGCCACGTTGAAATCAAGGCGGCGAATTCCCGGGCGAGCGTTGGACTTGCCGAACACCGGCAATTGGAACTCGGCGAATTGCGCCTTCGTCGTTTGGCTGCCGGTGACGATCACCGTTGTCGCCACCGGAACCAGGACTGAAGAGAAGTTGATGGCTGTGCTCTCCACTTCATTGCGCAGCGTGGAACCGCCAAAGGCCATCTTCGCCGTGCCGCCCCAGCAATCAAAGAGATCGCCGTTCGCGGCGAAATCCAGCCCGGAGGACTTCGAGACACCGAGGACGGAGGGGTAGATCGACAGCGTTTCCAGCAAGCCCGCCTGCGAAGGCGCACCGGCGGCCCGGTAGTCGATGAAGGGGTTGAAGCGCAGCGCCGGATCCGCGGCATTCAGCAGGTTTGCGAATGGCGCGGGGTTGAAATTGCGGGTGATCTGGCGCCCTTTCTGGTTCTGCCAGGTGCCGCCGAGTTCCCATTCCCACGTCCGGACCTTGCCGCGCAGCCCGCCCATGGCCGCATCGTCAAGGGTGCGCACCCGTTGCGTTTGGGCACCCCACTCCGGCAAAATCATGCCGATGGAGACGTTCTGGTTGAAGGGATTGAACGCTGCCTGGAGCACCGCGGCCGAGCCGAAACCGCCGGTGATCGAATTGGCGCCGGGCTGGGCGTTGAAGAGGCTCTTGGTGTCGCTGGTGCGGAAACTCGCGAAGGCATCCAGGCTGTCGTTGAAGCGGTAGTTCAAGTTGCCGCTGAAACCTGTTCGATTGGATTCCGAGATCAAGTCGAGGAAGGACGCCGTGTTGGCCCGGCGCTGGCCGGAGGCGTTGACCACGGTCGCGGGGGAAACGATGGTGGAGCTGGGAATGAATTGCGCCAGCGCCGGGGTGCCGGCGGCTCCCTCCGGCACCAGGACGACGCGAACGCCCGGGAGGGCATTGAAGGTGCCAGCCACCGTGCCGCCCGACGCCTGGATGACAGCGGGATAACCCCAGTTGAGCAGCCAATTGCGACCGGTGAGCGTGCTGCCATCGGACGTGAGGGTGCCGGTGGGAATGCCCCGGTGATCCTGATTCTTGGAGTAGGCGCGGTCAGAGGCCTTCAGGTTCTGCCGGTCATAATACTCGGCGACGAAGGTGCCGCTCAGCTTGCCGCGGGAGAACCCGGTGGTAACCGCGATGTTCCGCTCGCGGCCACCGCCATGCTCCGAGGCCTTGTAGCCGCCCGCTATTTCACTGCCCGTAAAGTTCTTTTTCAGGATGATGTTGATCACCCCCGCCACCGCATCGGCCCCGTAGATGGCCGAGGCGCCGTCGGTGCTGACCTCGATCCGCTCCACCATGCCGAGCGGAATCGTATTGAGGTCCACGAAACCCTGGCGGGTGTCGGTGCCGCGATTGCCGTTGCCGGACTGGGCCGCGCGGCGGCCGTCGACCAGCACGAGGGTCGAGCCGGAGCCAAGGCCGCGCAGGCTGACGCCTGACACGCCCGACTGGCCCGGCTTTACCTCGGAATTGCCGGTCACAAAATTGAAGGCCGGGTTGGACGTCTCCGTGCGTTGGGCGAATTCGGGATTGAACTCGTTGGGGGCGCTGCTGCGGCCGGAGGCGACGCCGGAATAGGTCTGCGGAATCTGGTTCAGGAAATCGGAAAGCGTCATCGAACCCGTGGCCCGGATATATTCGGTGTCATAGCTGCTGACGGGCGAAGGGCCGGCCGATTCGGTTTGCCGGATGCGAGTCCCAAGCACGGCCATGGTTTCCAGTTTGATCGCGCCGGTCGCTGTTTTTTCCAGCTTAGCCGCCGGGACGGACTCCGGGCGGCTTTCGACGTTTTTTGCGCGAGCGGGATCGAGGCGCAAGCCCAGGGCACCGGTCTTCTCGTCCTGGATGACCACCAAGCCGGTGTCGGCCACCATCTTTTCGAGCGCCTGCCGCGGGGTCATGTCGCCCTGCACCGCGTTGGTGCGGACACCCTTCCCCGCGTCGGTGGGCATCAGCACCTCGACACCTGACTGACCGGAGAACGCCTTGATGGCGTTGGTCACCGAACCGGCCGGGACGTTGAAGTTCTTGGTGGCCGGGGCTTGGGCCAAGGCGGCCAGCGTCACGGCAAACAGTGCCGCCAACGCGCTGAATCTACGGATGAGGGGGTGGGTTGTCATGGTAAGGAGGACAAATAAATGCCTTTGGCCGGTAGGCCAAAGGTGGGGTTCAGAAGATTGGACGCCCCGGCGCGACAAATCTGTTACGAAAATCTTCTCCTTCGTTGGCAGGCAGCAGGATCAGCCTATAATCAGCAATACAGCAGGCCAATTTAACCACGGATTCCACGGATCAGCCGTCGCCCTTTGGCTATGGCCCGACAAGTACAGCAATAATTCAGGAAGAAAAATCCGGATTAAATCCATTCACCTCTTGGGGGAAAGCCCAAGAATTTGTATTTGATTGATAATCCGTGTTCATCCGTGGAATCCGTGGTTTCAACTGCGTTTTCTAGGATCAATTCTCCTGCTTGGGACGCCAGGCGTCGAAGAGCTTGGCCAGATCGTCAGGGCCTCGCGCGCAGCAGGATCGTGTGTCCGTCCAGTTCCTCGGCCTTGAGGTCGAAGCTGCCCTCGACGATCCGGACAAAGACCTCGGGGTTGTCGGAGCGGAAATAGCCGTCGACGCGCAGCCGGCCCACCGCCGGATCCTTGATGATGATCTGGGTGAGATTCTGGCGGTTCAGGATGGCGACGGCTTCATCGAGGGTCGTGCCGTTGAATTCCTGCCGGGTGTCCCGCCAGGCCAGACGCTGTTCCATTTCCTCCTCAGTCACCGGTTGAGGTTCCTCGGTGGGACGGACCGGGGCGAGGACCTTCGCCGGCGGACGCTTCGCCGGAATCAGTTTGATGAGGGCGACAAATCGCTTGCCGGCGTTCACCCGCACGACCTTGGGATTGCTACCGGGACCCGGGGCCACAGCGTCAGCACCGGGAGCCGGGGTATGCCCGACGTCGACCGCCCCTTCCTTCACGAAAATCTCGACGGCCGTCGCCTTTGCCTGCACTGAAAACGCCGTGCCGACCGCGCGCACCGTGATGCCGTGGGTCTCGACGAAGAACGGCCGGGCCGCGTCCTTGGCCACGCGGAAAAATGCCTCGCCCTTCACCAGGGTCACCCGGCGGGCGTCGGCCTCATAGTGCACCGCGATCTCCGCGCCGGCGTTCAATTCCACCACGGAGCCGTCGGGCAGCCGGCGGATCCGGTCGTTGACGGCGAGTTGCCCCCTGCCCTCCCGGACCGGCTCCAAAGCGGGCTCGGCCAATTGCACATACCACAGGCCGGCGAAAAGGAAGATGGCCGCAGCCGCGGCCGCCTGGAGGCGGCGGGTCCGGCGCTGCCGGGCACGCTTGGCCAGACCATTCAGCACGGCACTGATCACCCCGCCCTCCTGCACGCGGTCGAATACCGACCACGCCTCCGACAGGCGGTCGAAGGCGTCGGCATGGCGTGCATCCGCCCCCAGCCAGTCCTGGAAAATCTGCTGCTCAGCCGTGGTCAGGCCCGCATCGCAGCGCGTGACCCAGTCGGCGGCGGCGGCCTCGATGGCCGGTGTCGGGGGACGGGAAGAGGCGGTGGCTGGGCTCATGGTCGGCTCAGACGGCGGCGCAGCGACTCGGCCACGCGGCGCAGCCCGCGGGCGGCTTGGACCTGCACGGTCTGCACGGAAAGGCCGAGGCGGGCGGCGATGTTCTTTTGGGAGACGCCTTGGAGTTTGCGGAGGATAAAAATTTCACGGCAGCGCGCCGGAAGTGCATCGATCGCCTCCACCAGCAGTTCGATTTCCTGTTGGCGGGCGGCAAGGGCGGCAGCATCCGGCTTATCATCTAAGACGAACAGCTGGGACAAATCTGTTACGGCATTGATCGGCGAGTGCCGGTTGTGCCGGAGGGTGTCGAGCGCCAGGTTGCGGGCGATGCGGAAGAGGAAGGCCTTGGCCGAATCGATCGGGTGCCGGGCCCGCGCCTGCCAGATGCGCAGGTAGGACTCCTGCACGACATCGTCCACGTCCCGCACCGCCGGGAAACGCCCGCGCAGCCAGGCCTTGAGCGAGGCGTCGTGCGGGTGGACCTCGTCCTTGAACCATTTCTCCGGGGACTCGGGTTTCTGGGGCGGTGGTTTCACGGGGTGGAGCGCCACCCTAACCCCGTCCCCGGTGCCCAAACCAGCCCAAAGCCACCGCGCGACCACGGCGTACGCGTCCCTACGCCGGGATCATGCAGTTGTAGGTCGGGCTTTATGCCCGACTCCGCGCGGATGCGTCGGGGATAAACCCCGACCTACAGCCGAACGATCTGATTTGATAGATTGCATCGGCCGGAGTCATTCAACTGCTTTTGGCTACGCCCTCGCGGGCTTGCATCGGGATTTATGACACGGCAGGTTCCCGCCATGCAAAAACCCCCCGCCAAAGCCGCCCGTAAACCGGCGGTTCCCTCTGCCCGCATCCTATCCCCGCGGCGCAAGACCACCCAGGCCACCTCGCTGCACGAACTGGCGATCGAGCAGTTGGAGCATTTCAATATCGATCCGCACAGCCCGGCCGGACAGCCGTTGCTGGCGCTGGCCGAGAAACTCTACGGGGCGCATGGCGACGTGATGGACTTGTGGGATGCCACCACCCGCGAACTGGGCCGGCTGCCCCGGCAGGACCGCCTCGCCCTGTTCAACGCCAAGAAGTTCCTCTCCTTCCAGTTGGCGAAGCTCCTGGACACGCTGCAGAACCCCTCACGCAAGACCCACCAATCGCTGCGTTACTCGAACACGACGATGCTGGCGAAGGGCCCCTACCCGATCTTTGACAACGTCACGGCCATTTTTTCCGCCACCCCGGTCATCACCCGCACCGCCACGTATCTTTTCGCCTGCTCGGAATGGATCGACGACGCCTTTCAGGGCAAGGAATTCCTGCACGAGATCTACTCGCGGCTGATGAACCCCACCTCGATCTCCCTCGCCAACCACATCGTGGATATCGAGGCCGGGCCGATGGCGGGCGAGTACATGGCGTGGAATTTCAATTCGGGCATGAGCGCGATCGACGCCGCCCTTTCCCATGTCGTCGGCTATCAGGACGTCGTCCTCTCCTCCCGCAACATCTACGGCGGCGCCTATCAGCTCCTGCACGATTGGTTCGGCAAGCGCTCCAATCTCGATGTGGCCGTGGTTTTCTTCGATGGCTGCACCACCGGCGACTTCACCCGGGCCCTCGCCGGGGTGAAGAAGAAGTACCGTGACCGTCTGGCGGCCGGCCGCCGCGTCTATGTGTACTTGGAGAGCCCCTGCAACCCGCATGGCGTGTTCCTCGATGTTCCGGGGATTGCCCAAGCCGCGCACGCGGCGGGCCTCACCGTCATTTGCGACAGCACAGTCGGCACCCCCTTCCTCGTCCGCCCGCTCCAACGGACCGATCCGGCCGAGCGGCCGGACTATGTGATCCACAGCTACACCAAGGATCTCACTGGCCATGGCACCACCACCGCCGGCGTTGTGATCGGCCGCAACGAGGACATGTTCCTCCCCAAGGGTGACACTGCGCCGAGCGGCAAGAGCTGGCACGACACGCTCTTTTGGAACGTGTACTACATCAAGGGCGCGTTCCTCGACTCCGACAAGGCGTTCGAAGTGCTCACGGGCATGAAGACACTCGAGCTCCGCATGCTGAAGAAATGCATCAACACCCTCGTGTTTGCCCGCTGGCTGGCCTCCAACCCGTTGGTCACCGTCACGGGTCCCGCCAATCCGGGCGACCCGAACTTTGCCATTGCACAAAAACTTTCCTATCTCGAACTGCCCGCGCCGCTCTTCACCATCAACTTTGAGGAAGCCAAGATGAGCCGGGTGACGCTCGCTCAGTTTTTCGACTCCCTCGCCCCAATGTTCGGCCACATGGTGTCACTGGGCCAGAGCAACACTCTTGTGCTTTGCCCCGCGCTAACCTCACACAGTGAACTCAGCCCCGAGGCGCTGCAAGAGGCTGGCATCACATTGACGACCATCCGCATCTCGGTCGGTGACGAGGCCCCGCGGGAGCTCATCGGTGATTTCCTGGAAGCCGTGCGCGCCAACATCGATCCCGTGATCCCGGGCTTCAGCCGCAAGTTCATGCCTTCGGCCGCCATCGACGCGATGATCGACCAGGTCTACGCGGATGTGCACCGGCGGCACGCAGCGGCCCAGCCGCGGTTTGCCGATTGCGTAAAGTAATGATCTTGGAGCCAGCCCCGGGGCAATTGCTCAGACCAGCCCTTTTGCCTACACCGCTTTTCATGCTGGGTGTAGCAGCCGTGGTGACACGGCCGTTGCGACAGGCTCAAGGCCCTTTGAATCTGGATTTGAGGTAGGGGCCGTTGCCCTCAGCGGCCTTGCACGTCTGTCAGGCGATTGAGGGCAATCGCCCCTACCGGCCTCAGCAGATCAACTAGTCCAAAGGCATGGGGACGTTGGGACAAGCCCCCCATCGAGTGAGATCAACCCCCGTCACCAACCTGCGCCTCGCCGCGCTGGCTGGCCGCATTCCCCTCCCCGGCGGATTAAGGATCATCCGCCCTGCCTTTTATTTTTTCACAAACGGCGACGTGGTCTCGCGCTTGAGCTCGCGGGTCATGAGCGCGTGCAGTGCGTCCCCCGGCTTCTTGTGCTGATAAAGAATGGCGTAAACCTCGGCGAGAATGGGCGCCGTGATGCCCCGCTCCTGGCAGAGGCCATAGAGCGCCGCCGTCGTGCGGTAGCCCTCGACGACGGTTTTGCGCCCGGCCAGCAATTCGGCGACGGATTTGCCGGCGCCGATCTTGTCCCCGAACTCACGGTTGCGGCTCCAGCTGCCGTGGCTGGTCGCGACCAGATCACCAAAGCCGCTGAGTCCGTAAAAGGTTTCCGGCTTGGCGCCGAGCGCCTGGCCCACCCGCACCATCTCGGCCACGGCCCGGGTGAGCAGCGCCGCCTTGGAGTTGTCGCCCAGCTTGAGGCCGTCGCACAGGCCGGCGGCGATCGCGTAGATGTTCTTCAGGCTGCCCCCGTATTCCAGGCCGGCCAGGTCGTCGCTGGTGTAGAGGCGCAGGGTCGGACCGCTCATGGCGGCCTGCACCTCGGAGAGAAAGGCGTCGCTGTGCTGGGCGGCCAGCACCATGGCCGCGGGCAAACCGCGCGCCACCTCGGCGGCGTTGGTCGGACCGGTCAGGGCGCCGCAGTTCAGACCGGGCAGAATGTTCGCCATCAATTGGCTGGGGCGCAGATGGGTGTCGATTTCCAGGCCCTTGACCAGGCTGAGAAAGAGCTGCAGGCGGGAGGTGTCGTGCCGGGCCTTGCGCATTCCTTCGCACCAGGTGCGCAGGGAATGGGAGGGACAGGCGATGAGGGCCACATCCGCCTCCAGGAGCCCCGCGCGCAGTTCACTGGTGACCACCAGGGCGGGCGGCAGACTGATGTCCGGCAGATAGTCCCGGTTCTCCCCGGCAGCCTGCATCGCGGCGGCATGCTCGGGCCGGCGGGTGACCAAGGTCGTGTGCTGGCCGCGCCGGACCAGATGCAGGCTCATGGCCGTGCCCCACGCCCCGGCACCGATGATGGCAAAATTGAGGGGGCGGGGTGCGGACATGGCAAACCTTCAGGATTTGAGGAAGCCGGGAATCTTTTCCCCGGCGACCATAGCATCAAAATTCTCCCGGGCATTGACCAGCTCGAATCGACTGCCGGACACCAGCACCTCGGCCGGCATCGCCCGGGTGTTGTAGCGGCTGGCCATGGTGTAGCCATAGGCGCCGGCACTCATGAACGCGACCAGCTCACCCTCGCCGAGGGACTGGAGGGTGCGATCCTTGGCAAAGCAGTCACCCGACTCACAGATGGGGCCCACGAGGTCGGCCTTGAGCGCGGGCCGCGAGGTATCGCGCAACAGCGGCACCAGCTCATGATAAGCCTCATACATCGCGGGGCGCACGAGATCATTCATGGCCGCGTCGAGCACGAGGAAGTTTTTGCCCGAACCACGCTTGAGGTACTCGACGCGGGAAAGCAGCACGCCGGCGTTGCCGACGAGGAAGCGACCCGGCTCGAGCAGAATCTTGAGCCCCAATGGTGCCAGCAGCGGCGTGAGCGCGGCGCCATAGGCCTCGGGGGTGAGCGGGCGCTCCCCCTCGGGCTTGGCGCTCCACCAGGCGGCGTCACCGCTGGCGAGGGCGTCCTCATAGACGATGCCAATGCCGCCACCGACGCTGAAGTAGGTGATGCCGTAGCGCCGCTTCAGTTCCTCGACGAAAGGCACGACCTTCTGGACCGCCTCGATGAAGGGCGCGGCGGAGGTCAGCTGCGAACCGATATGCATCTGCACGCCCTGGATGGAGAGATGCGGATACTTGGCCGCGGCCTCGTAGGCGGCGGCGGCCACCGACAGGGGAATGCCGAACTTGTTCTCGCTCTTGCCGGTGGTGATCTTCGCATGGGTCTTGGCATCGACGTTCGGGTTGATCCGGATGGCGATGGGCGCCTGGCGGCCGAGCTGGCCGGCGACATGGTTGATGCGGGCCAGCTCCGGCTCGCTTTCCACATGAAAGCCGAAGACCCCGGACTCCAGGGCCAGCTTGATCTCGGCCTCGGTCTTGCCCACCCCGGCAAACACGCTGCGGGCGGCGCTGCCGCCGGCCGCCAGGACGCGGCGAAGCTCGCCGCCGCTCACCAAATCAAAGGCGGCCCCGAGGTTGGAAAACAGGCGCAGCACCGCGAGGTTGGAGTTGGCCTTCATCGCGTAGCAGACCTGGACGTCGAGCCCGGCCAGGCTGGCGGTCAGGCGGCGATAGTTGTCCGTGATGGTCTGCGCACTGTAAACATAGGTCGGCGTGCCATGGAGTTGCGCAATGGCGGCGAGATCAACGGATTCGCAATGGAGCTTCTGGCCGGTGTAGCGGAAGTGATGCATGAAAGTAAAGTGAGAGTGAAAGAGTCGAGATAGCCAGAATCCCCTTGAAAGGAAGAGCTATTTTCCGGAGTTATGGCCCATGTCCTACCGCTGGCGCCACCTCCTCAATCAGCTGCCGATCGCCTTCGGCATGCGGAGTGACCGGCGGCTGAAGACAACGCGCTTAAAGCACGCCCAATTTGTCAGCTACCTCGAGGACTCCGGGTTCCGCACCCACAATGTGGACCATCATGAACGCAGCCTCCGGCGGCGGCGGGTGGTCAAGACGTTCCTCCTGGTGGCGACCGCCTTCGGGGCCGCCTGGGTGATCATGGAAAGCGCCCGGGCCGTGGTTTTGTTTTGAACCGGAGTTGGGGTCCCGTGGCTCGGCAGACAAAGCACGTTGCCAGTTGGCGGAGGTGTGATTGACTAGCCTGATGCAACCCAGTCCCGAACTATACCCGTGGATCTCAGCCGGCGTAATCGCCTGGGGCCTGGTGGATTGTTTTTTTGGGTTCCGGATCTTCAAGATCATGATCGCTGTCTTCGGCGGCCTGGCAGGCGTCGTGGCCGGTCAGGCGGCGGGTGTGGCCCTGGGCCTGGGTCAGGCCGGGGCCATCGCCGGCATGATCGTGGGGGGCCTGCTCGGGGCGGGACTGGCCTATCTGCTGTATCTGGCGGCGGTGTTTGTCAGCGGCTTCGGCTTCGGTCTGGCCCTCGGCGTCCTGCTGCTCAGCCACTTCAACCACATGGTCGCGCTGCTCGGGGGCGCGGTCCTCGGTCTCGTCGGCGGCTTCCTGGCCGTCAAGCTCCAGCGAGTGCTGATCATCCTGTCCACCGGCCTGCTGGGTGCGTTCCGCACCATCGTGGCCCTGTCCTATTTCACCAGCCGCATGGATTGGGCCTACTATTTGCGCCATCCCGAACAGGTGCCGGCCCTGCTCGAGAACAATAGCTGGATGTTCCCCGCCATTCTGGCGCTGGCCGTGGTGGGGGTGATCGCCCAATTTGAACTCGGCGGACCGGCCGGCGGGAAAAAAGAAAAGAAAGCCAAGGCCAAGGACGAGTAAACTTGCCGCCACCCGCCCGGGCGGCACACTGCCCGGGATGAAGAGATTGCTTACCCCTTTGTTCCTGCTGGCGCTCGTGGCCGGATTCACCGCCAGCTGCAACAACGCCAGCAAGATCATCGCCACCGGGCTGAAAGGCGAGCTGACCGGCATCAACTGTGCCAGCGACGGCACGGTGACCGCGACGTGGCGGGTGACCAACGACAACGTGGTCGCCTACCTTTTCTCCCGGGTTAGCTCCAAGATCTTTCTGAACGGCACCCTGGTCGGCCTGCTCGTCAACGAAAATCCCGAGGGCATCCCCGCCAACACCACGGTGGAAAGGTCCGGCAAGGTCAAAGTCGGTGACGAGTCCGCCCGCCGCGCCCTGGCCGCCGCCAAAGAGAAAGGCACGGCCAGTTACATGGTGGATACCCAGGTTACCGTAACACTCTACGGGGACGAGTTCGAGAAAATCACCCTGACCCATACCGGCACGGTGCCCGTGACGGCAAAATAAAGCGGCGGTTCAGAATGAACCGCCGTTGGGACCCCGCGGTGGGTCACTTCAGGCCGCCAGCCGACGGGCCTTATCCGTGGACGGGACAACCTCCAGCCG
>JBAXWQ010000096.1:0-10949 GCA_037128315.1 Opitutia bacterium
CCAATTCGCACCCAGGTTGCCCACGGCGCCGATCCGGTCGCCGAGAATAATTCCAGGAAAACCAATGCCCACGGGACCTTTCCATTTGAAATGCTGGGCAATCTCCCGGGCGGCGGCGAGGCCCTGCGCGGTCGAACAGGGGGAGTCCACTTCGACACGATGCCTCTCCGCCAGAAGCCGGCCGGTCTTCGTGTCCACGGGGGCCCCTTTGAAGGCCGACCCGCCGATATCAATGCCAAGAACTTTCATAGACAACCACGCTAGGTAGGATTCGCCGCCGGTTGCAACTCCTCCTGCGTGGCCGCCCGCACAGCCACAACCTCTACTTCAAAGTGCAATTCCTGCCCGGCCAAGGGATGATTCGCATCGAGCAACACCTCATCGCCCTCCACGGCTAGAACCGTGACCACCGGGGCATGGCGGTCCGGACCGGTCTGGAACTGGTCCCCCACCTTCAAATCGCCCACCGGGAGTCGTACCCGGGCAATTTTTTGCACGAGTTCGGGATCGGGCAGGCCATACGCCCGCTCCGGCGGCACCACCACCCGCCGCTTCTCCCCTGCCCCCATTTGCAAAAGCTGCTCCTCCAGCCCCTCGATAATCTGCCCCATGCCTTCGGTGAAGGGCATGGGCGCATTGCCCTGGGAGCTGTCGATCAGGCGACCGCGCTGGTCCTTGAGGGTGTAGTGAAAGGTGATGGTGCGCTTCGTCATGTTTCCTGCCTTAGAATTTCCAGCGGAGGTTGCTCGCTCACGCCGCGATTGGCCAGCCATCCCGTGAGCAGGGTGAGCAGCGTCACGGCACCTACTGCCCCCACCAGCAGGGGCAGTGGCGGCACGGCGGACACCTTGAAGAGATACGTGGCGAGCAGCGCGTTGGCTACGACGGCCAGTCCGCCGCCGGTCACCGCCGCGAGCAGGCCCAGCACGGCGTATTCGGCGAGCATGATCTGCTGCAATTGCGTGCGCTGGGCGCCCAGGGTGCGCAGGAGCACCGCCTCCCGCACCCGCTGGTGCCGGCCCATCAGCACGGCGCTCGCCAGCACCACCAGGCCGGTGATGACCGTGAAGCTGGCGAGGAAGGAGATCGCCCAGGCGATTTTGGTGAAGACCCCGTCAAAGAGCCGCAGCACAAAACCCAGGTCGATGGCCGAGATCGTGGGCAATTCCTTGGCCACCGCCCGCTGCAGGCGCGCCGTGTCCTCGGGTGTTTTTGCCTTGGCCGCGGCGGCGTAAGTCGCCGGGGCGCCATCCAGCGGCCCCGGGGGAAACACGAAGAAGAAATTAGTCTGCATCCGGCGCCATTCCACGTGCCGGATGCTGCCGATGTAGGCCTTCACCGGCACGCCCTGCACGTTGAATTCGAGCTCATCGCCGATTTTCAGCTGCAGGTCCTTCGCCAGGCCCTCCTCGATGGAGACCGGGACGCGCACGGCCGAGGCTGCCATCTTGCCCTCAAAAGTGCCCGCGACGACCTTCTCGGCATCATCCAAGGCGGCGCGATACGTGGAACGGTATTCCCGCCGCAGCGCCCATCCGGGCAGGTTGTTGGCCTTGTCCGCCGACAGTTCCTCGGCTGTGCGGCCCTTCAGGGCGCTCAGCCGCATGGTGATGATGGGCGAGGTCTTCGTCAACGGCACCCCTTCGCGGCGGGCGATCGCTTCCAGCTGGTCGAGCTGGTCAACCTGCACATCGAAGAACATCAGGTTGGGTCGGTCGCCGGCGCCCATGCCCTGCAACTGCCCGAGCAGCGCGGCACGGGTGAGCAGCAGGGTCAGCAACATGAAAGTGCCCAGCCCGAGCGACATGATCAGTAGCAGCGTGCGGTTGTTCGGCCGGTGAACGTTGGCCACCCCCTGGCGCCACGGGTAGCTCAGCCAGCCGGTCCGCACCCGGCGAGCCAGCCAGATGATGGCTTGGGCGGCGCCGGCCAGGACGGCGAAGCTGACGCCCATGGCAGCGGTGAAGGCCAGACCGGCCTGCCACTGGCCCGTTTGCCAGGTCGCAAAGCCAAAGAGGGCGAGGCCGATCGCCGTCTGCACGAGCCAGCTCAGCGGATCCGCCCGCGGGTCGGCGTCCTCGTAACCTGCCCGCAGCACATGCAGCGGCGACACGCGCCGCACCTCAAGCAGCGGCAGCAAGGTAAAGAGCAGGCTCACCCCCACTCCCGCGCTGATGCCCTTGATGAGCGCCGGCCAGGACAACACAAACTCGAGATGATACGGCAGGTAGTTTTGCAGCAGCACCGGCAAGGCTAGCTGCAACGTCAGCCCCAGGGCAACCCCGAGGGCGCTGCCGACCACCCCCAGCCCGAGTCCTTGGGCCAGATAGATCAGGAAGCTGGTCCGGGCACTTGCCCCGAGACAGCGCAGCACGGCCACGGTGGCGAGCCGCTGCCGGATGAACACATGCATGGCACTCGCCACGCCGACTGCCCCCAGAAAAAGCGCGAGGAACCCGACCAGGCTGGTGAAGGAAAAGACATTCTTCAGGGCCTCGCCGATCTGCTCCTTGCGTTCCTCCGCCGTGGCGTAACTGAGTTTCTCCGCCCGGAGCTCGGTGCGCAGCTTCTTTTCCAACGCCTTGGCGTCGACGGCGGGCGCCAGCTTCAAGTAGGCGCTGTACTGGGCCAAGCTGCCTTTTTTCAGGAGGTTGGTCGACTGCAGCGCGGCCATCGACACCTGCACGCGAGGCGCAAACATCGCGGCGAACGGCGATTGGCCGGGATATTTTTTCAGGGCCGCGATGATGGTGAAGGTGCTCGCACCCAGCTTGATTTCATCGCCCACCCGGGCGCCCGCTTGCGTCAGGGCCGCTTCCTCAACAATCGCCCCGTTTCCCTCCTGGAGCCGCCCAAAGGCCCCGGCGGGCTCCGTTTCAATTTCACCGTAAAAGGGAAAGCCCCCCTCGATGGCATGCAACTGCACGAGACGCCGCTGGTCCGGGCCGAAGTTCGCCATGGTCGTGGTGGCGGTCCCTTGGGCGAAATCCGTCCCCGCGGCGCGCAGGCGCGCCAAGGTTGTCTCAGACAAGACCTGCCGCCCGGTGACCGACAGGTCGGCCCCCAGCAGGCCCTTGGACTGCAACTCGACCGCCGCCCGCAGGTTGTCCCCCAGCGAACTGATGCTGATGAGGGCGGCCACCCCCAGAACAATGGAGAGGGAATACAGCAGCAACCGCCGCCGGGAAGCGCGGGTGTCCCGCCAGGCCATCTTGAGGATGAAGGTCATTGGGGAATATTGCCCACGGAACACACGGAATACACAGAATGGCTAGAGCACAAAGCGCTCATGCTCCACCTTGGGAAAGTGTCCGAAATTAACCAAAAGCCCCACTCTCAGGCCAGTGGCGTGAAGATAATTCTGCATCTGTGCCCGGTGCTCGTCGGCCAAGGCCGTGACCGCTTTGAGCTCAACCAGCACTTTATCATAGCAGATAAAGTCCGCCTCATATGATTTTTTCAATCGGCGCCCTTTGTACGTCAGCAAAATAGGCACCAGTGGTTTTGCCGGTATGCCTTGCAGCTCGAACTCCATCCCCAGACTTTCCTGGTACACCGCCTCAAGAAAGCCACAGCCCTTTTCTTTATAGACTTCAAAACAGGCTCCAAGGATGTCGTAGGTTTCCTTTTCGTTAATCAACTTATTCATGGGTTGCTCCTTTCCGTGTATTCCGTGTGTTCCGTGGGCCCTGGTTGATGGTTAGGTGATCGATGTCTTTTCGTCGGAGATCACCGCCCCGCTGCGCAGGCGGATGATGCGCTGGGTGCGACCCGCCAGTTCGAGGTCGTGCGTCACCAGCACCAGCGTGGTGCCCCGCTCGCGGTTCAGGCCAAAAATCAGGTCCACCATCGCGTGCGCCGTGTCGCCGTCCAGGTTGCCGGTCGGCTCGTCGCAGAAGAGAATCCGCGGGCGGTTGATAAAGGCCCGGGCCAGGGCGACCCGTTGCTGTTCCCCGCCCGAAAGCTTCACCGGATAATGGTCGAGCCGGGCGCCCAGCCCCACCCGCTCCAGCAGGGCCACCGCCTCGGCCTCCTGGCCCGACTCGCCCCGCAACTCCAGCGGCACGAGCACGTTTTCCAGTGCGGTCAAAGTCGGGATGAGCTGGAAGTTCTGGAAGACAAAGCCCACGGCCTCATTGCGTACCCGGGCGCGTCCGTCCTCATCCAGCCCGCCGATCTCACGGCCGGCCAGCTGCACGCTGCCCTGGGTGGGACGGTCGAGCCCGGCGCACAATCCGAGCAAGGTTGTCTTTCCACTGCCCGACGGGCCGACAATGGCACAGGTGTCACCCGACCCGACGGCAAATGACACGTCGTGCAGCACGGTCAGGGCGCCGGCGGCAGTGGCATAGGTCTTGGTCAGGCGCTCGACTTTTAGGATGGTTTGAACACTCATTCTTGGTCACCACGAAGAACACAAAATGACACGAAAGCGAATCAACGTCGGTCAAACGGCAAGCTTCATCAGGTCAGTGGCGATCCGGCACTGCGGCTGGTTTTTGGTGTGTTTGGTGTGTTTCGTGGTGTCCTCTCCTGCGGCGGAGACCAAGACGATCGTTTTCTTCGGCGACAGCATCACGGCCGGCTACGGGCTCGATCCCGACGAGGCCTACCCGGCGGTGATCCAGCGCAAACTGGTCGAGTCCGGCCGCTCCTGGCGGGTGGTCAATGCCGGCCTGAGCGGCGAAACCACGACCGGGGGCCTGCGCCGGCTCGACTGGATCCTGCGTCAGCCGGTGGACATATTTGTCATCGAATTGGGCGGCAACGACGGCTTGCGCGGCATCCCGCCGGAGGCCTCCCGGGCCAACCTCCAAGCCATGATGGAACGCATCCGCGCCAAGTACCCGAACGTAGTGCTGGTGCTCGCCGGCATGCAGTTGCCCACAAACCTGGGGCCCGAGCACACCCGCGAATTTGCCGCCATGTACCCCGACCTTGCCCGCATCAACCACGCCACCCTGATCCCTTTTCTCCTCGAAGGGGTCGGGGGCATCCCCGCGCTCAACCAGGCCGATGGCATCCACCCCACCGCGGAGGGCCATTGCGTGGTTGCGGAAAACGTCTGGAATGCTATCAAGAAGCTGCTTTGAAACTATCCCACGCGCTTGTCATCGCCTTGGCCGGCTTTGGCGCCATTAGCCTGTCGGCGGGTGATCCTGTCATCAGTGCTTTCACCTCGGCCACTTGGACCGATAATATCACGCGCTGTCCGGATCCCGTCGCCCGCAAAAATGCCGCCCTCTATGATGTGGCGGGCAGCACGGAGTGGCGCACCCAGGCTTCCCGCGATGTGTCCCTGCATTTTGCAACCGACGCCGGGTTGGAGGCGTGCCCCGAATTCGATGGCCTGAACCGCCTGCAAGTGGGAGCGCGGGGGGCGGTGCGCCGCAAACTGGGCCTGGGACCTTACGCGCCCGTGCTGCGCGCCGATCTGGGGTACACGGGCAGCTGGTACAAGGAATCCTCGCGCACTGGGACCCGGTTCAATGCGGTTTTGTCCTGGTCGCAGAGGTGGAACGACAACTGGCAGACGATTATGGCCGGCGAATACATGCACAATGACGGACACTCCCCGGCCTATGACTACCAGAACCGCGGCCTGTCCTTTGAGGCTCGCTATGACTTCTCCGCCCGCTGGCAGCTGGCCGCCGGCGTGCGCCGGCAATGGGGCGATCAAATTTTCTATGCCTGGCTCGGCGGCAGCGGCGCCTTCTTCCCCTACGACTACGACCAGTGGAAGAACACCGCTGAAGACACGACCTTTGGCAAAAACTGGTATGCCTACTCGATGGACTCCACGGCGAACAGCGGATGGGTTTCACTTTCCTGCGCGCTGGGTGCCAACACCTCCCTGCCTCTCCGCTGGGAGGAAGTCCATGTGTTCAACTACGGGGAGAGCTATCGGTGCCGGATGCTTTCCCTCAGCCTGGTCCACCGCTTCTGATCATGCGCCAACTCCTCTTACCTTTTATCGTCGCCAGTTTACTCAGCACGGCAGCCCTCGCCGTTGACACGGTCAAGGTCGTGGTCCGCACCACGCTCGACGGCAAGCCGGTGGCCGACGCCGTCGTGTCCGCCGTGCCCCTGGATCACGCCCTGCCGCCCACTGCGCCAGAGGCCGCAATCGAAATTGAGCAGAAGGACCAGGAGTTCCGGCCCTACGTCACCGCCCTCCAGGTTGGCGCCACGGTCAATTTCCCGAACCACGACACGGTGCAGCATCACATTTATTCCCTGTCCAAACCCAAGCGCTTTGAAATCCCCCTTTATAAAAGCGGGGCCTCGGAATCAGTCGTGTTCGATCAACCCGGGATCATCACGATCGGGTGCAACATCCACGACTGGATGCTGGCCTACATCGTCGTGCTCCCGACCCCGTTTTTTGCGAAGACCGACGCCACCGGTGCCGCCGCCCTGCCGCCGCTGCCCCCGGGGCGCTACCGGCTCGAGATCTGGCATCCGCGGGCCGCGACGCCCCTGATCCAGGAAATCGTGTCCGCGCCGGAAAAGGCCGCGACCCTGGAATTCTCGGTCGCCCTCAAGCCGGACAAACGGATCCGCCGCGCCCCGAGCGGCAAAGCCACCGACTACTGAAGGCGGGGATGAGGCTGTATCCCTTTCAGTTTCGCCGGTTCAGCACCCGCCTGATCTGCCTGCTGCTGGGCCTGCTGGCCGCGGTGTTCGCGGCGGTCTACCTGCTCATCGCGCAGGCCAACAAGCGCAATGCGATCGAACACATCGACCAGAACCTGAAAATTGGTGCGCGGATCTTCCGCCAGAACCTCCGCGAGCGGATCGACTACCTCTCCGGCAACGCCAAGGTCATGAGCAATGACTTTCAGATCCGGAAACTGATCATGCAGGATCCGCTCGACCGGGAAACCCTGCGCTCCAATCTCAACAGCTACGCGGACCGGCTGCGGTTCAATGCGAATGCGAGCCCGCCCGTCATCACCTTGTTTTCCGCGGAGCGGGAAATTATCGCGATGAGCGTCCGCGAGACGACCCTCGGGGAGGAAAACGTCAACCCCTTCCAATACCTGATCCGGCTCGCCGCCACCGCCGACATGGAGCAGGCCAGCGGCTATTCCTATCTCGCGGGCAAGCTGCATGTGCTGGTGGTCGTGCCGCTGTACGCCCCGTATCCGAATGTGGCCGGCTGGTTCGGCCTCGCCTACCCCATCGACACGGCGTTCGCGCAGGCCATCAAGAACACCACGCTCCTGGAGCTCACTTTCGCCTCCAACCCCGGCGAGCCCAACCACCGGATTTTGTCCACCACCCTGCCCGCCGACATGGCCCGGGAGGTCCTGGCCGCCAAGCTGCCCGGTAATGGTGCCGCCCGCGATAGCGAGATCCTGAACCTCGCGGGTGAGCCATACGTCACCCTGTTCGAGTCGCTGGAAATGCTCGGGGAGGAACCCGTGACCATCGCCCTCCAGCGATCGCTGCTGGCCGAGCTGGCCCCGGCCAAGGCCTTGGAGCAGACGGTGCTCATTATCTCGCTCGCCGCCCTGGCCGCCGCCGCGATGGCTGCCCTCTGGATTGCCCGCGGCGTCAGCCAGCCGCTGCAGCAGCTGGCCGGACACACGAAGCGGGTGGCCACGGGCGATTATACCCAGCGCCTCACCCTGAAGCGCGGGGATGAGCTGGGGCAGCTGGCCACCGCCTTCAACCACATGACGGCCGGTCTCGCCGAGCGCGACAAGGTGCGCGACCTCCTCGGCAAGGTGGTCTCCCCGGAAATCGCCACCCAGTTGCTGCATTCGGACCTCCAGCTCGGCGGGGAGGAGCGAGAGGTCACCATCCTCTTCTGCGACCTGCGGGACTTCACAGGCATGAGTGAAAAAATGGCCCCCACGGAGCTGCTCACACTGCTAAACCGTTATCTCGATCGCATGAGTACCGTCATCGAGAAGCATGGCGGGGTCATCGACAAGTACATCGGCGATGCCATCATGGCCCTCTTCGGCGCCCCGGTGGCCGACCCGTTGGCCGCCAGCAAGGCCATCGCCGCATCCCGCGAGATGGCGCAGGCCCTCAACACCTTCAACCGCGAACTCGTGGCCGAGGGCCGCCCCACCCTGGCCTTTGGTATCGGCATCAATACCGCCCGGGTCGTCGCGGGCAACATGGGCTCCAAGACCCGACTCAACTACACCGTCATCGGCGATGGGGTGAACCTGGCCTCGCGTCTCGAAAACCTGACCAAGGATCCGGCTTACGACACCCCCATCATCGTCAGCGAGGCGACCCTCCGCGCCATCCAGGATCCGCCGCCGGCCCGGGTGCTCGGCGAGGTCAAGGTGCGCGGCAAGGCCGAACCCGTACGAATTTACGCCCTCCGGGCCAAGGGTGAGTCAACCCCGCCCTATCCCATGGTGACGGACTTGCCGCCTACTCCAGCGGTGAACGGGTAACAGGCGCCGCTGGCTAGCTGTACGCCGCCTCCGGCGCTTCCGTCAGCTTGGCCCGGATCTCGGCCGGAATCGGCTGGGACACCATGCCGCCTTTTTCGCCGGCGCCGACGCAGACGGCCGTGACTTCGCCCTGGGCCGCGAGCACCTCGCCTTGGCGGAACTGGAAAAGATAGGTGACGGAACGGGTGCCGAGCTTTTTCACAAAGAGTTTCACCTCGACCGTGTTGTTGAACCGCAGCGGCGCCCGGTAGGTGCAGCTGACATTGATCCGCGGCCAGCCGACAATCTGTCCCGGCACAAAGGAGATCAGGGGCAGACCCAGCGACCGGTAGAAGGCGGTCTCGCAACTCTCCATCCAGCGGAAGAAGTTGGCGAAATGCATGATCCCCGCCATGTCGGTCTCGGCGAACTCCACCGTGCGCGTGATGCAATACTCGGAAGCCATGCCGTCAGATTCCCCGAGGTGCACAACGGAGGCAATGCCGTTCATCTGCGGCTTGTATCGCCGTTCAAAACTGTCAGTGTGCCCGCCATGAACCTCCTCCTCCGTATACTCGCCGTGGGCAGTTTGCTCATCGCCGCCCATAGCTTTGCTGCCGATGCCTTCGAGGGAAAGGTCAGCCTGGCTATGACTGCTGAAAAGGGAAAGACCATGACCATGTATTACACCATGAAGGGCACCAAGCAGCGCATGGACATGAATGCCGAGGGCGCCCAGATGACCAACATCATGGACCTGACCAAAATGGAAATGGTGATGCTCATGCATGAGCAGAAAATGTACATGGTGCACTCGATGAAAAAGACGGTGGAGAAGGCCGTGGAAAAACAGGGCGATAGCACGGCGGAGATCGAGGTCACGGGCAAGACCGAGACCATCCTCGGCTACAAATGTAATCAGATTCTCGTGAAGGATAAGGGCACGGTCACCGAGCTATGGACCGCCGAGGGGATCGGTAACTTCACGGGTATGGGCGGCGGCGGCAGCCCCTTTGGCGGCAAGCGCGGATCGGCCGGCGCGGCCAAATGGGAGGAGGCGCTCAAGGGCAAGGGCGGATTCCCGGTTCGCGTGATCACCCGCGACCTGAAGGGCAAGGAAACGTTCCGGATGGAAGCCACCAAGATCGCCCCCGGTCCCCAGCCCGACTCCGCCTTCGTTCCGCCGAGCAACTACGAGAAAATGGACATGGGCAACATGATGATGCCGAACCTGGGCGGCCTGAATCCCTTCAAGAAGAAATCTAAAGTCGAGCAACCGTAGGTCGCGACGGATAAAACAACGGGGAAGCCTTCATGCCCCCCGTTTCCTGCCCGCATCGGGCACAGGATCACAAACCGGACATGCTCCGGTTTTTTTATTGGTTTACCCCATGGCTGGGAGCCGCAGGATTCCCTGTAGCGACAGGCCTCCGTGCCTGTCGGGTTCGGCCGTATTGCCCATGCTCCACAGGCACGGAGGCCTGTGGCTACACAATCCAGCCTCCAAAACCAGCAACTGCACTCAATTGCCGGCAAACGGTTAGCATACCCTCGCCTCGACTTCCGGCTGACGCCAGAACGTCAGACCACGCTCAATTGCCGATCTTCTGCAGCTCGGCCGCGGTCCAGTAGGTCTTGCGGCCGGCATTGGCGGCGCGGACCTTGGCCACGGTCTCCGGCTGGACTTCCGCGGCGGTGTTGCCCCACTCGGAGCGAACGTAGGAAATGGCGTTGGCGATCTGCTCGTCCTTCAGCACTTCGCCGAGAGGAGCCATCACGTTGTTGTATTCGGTGCCCTTGACCGTGATCGGGCCGTTGAGGCCGTGAAGCACAATACTGATGACGCGCTCCTCGTTGCCCTGGGCCCAGTCGGAGCCGGCGAGCGGCGGATACTGGCCGGGGACGCCCAGCCCATTGGCCTGGTGGCAGGCCATGCAGGTGCTGGTGAAAACGCGCTTGCCGAGCTGGGCGCGGGTCAGCGCCACCACGGCGTTGGCGCCGGGCTTCTCGCGCTTGGCGCCCTCGCTGTAAACCATGGGGTCAAACCGGAGGGAATTGTGCGCCAGATAGATTGAGCCGAAGAAAACGGCCGAGCACATCAGGCCCAGCACGCCGAGGGGCAGCAGGGAGTAGCCGCCGACCTTCTCCGGCTTCTGCTTCAGCAACTGGGCGTGCGCCTGCTGGATGCTGTCGTCGCTGGCGTTGGCCTGCTCGAGGTGGAAATTCTTGTCGGGCTGGGAGCTCATCTTATTTGCCGCCCTCCTTGGGCTTTTCGGCGGGGGCGTTGCGGCTGCGCTCAATCGGATAGTCGTAGGTATCCTTCAAGCTCTGCAGGTAGGCGACGAGCGCCTGGGCGCGGTAGGTGGGCACGACCTCGGCATCACCCGCCGGGGCATACTTGCTCGGCAGCTTGATCGCCTTGGCGGAAGCCTGCCGGCCGGCCACAGAGTGGACGTCAAAGAGGAAGGCATGCGCCGGCATGTTGGTGCCCGGAGCCACTGATTGCGGCGCGTAGAGGAGCCGGTAGAAGTAGTCGGCGTCGGCGTA
>JBAXWQ010000097.1:0-10868 GCA_037128315.1 Opitutia bacterium
CTCGACGATCCCGCAGAACGAGTACACCCGGAATGTGCAATACGGCACGGCCTTCGTATTCCTGTTCACCGTGGCGGCCATCGCGATGACCGCCGTCATTCTCCGGCAACGGCTCCGCAAGAAATACAAATGGTAACCACCCCTGTCATGTCCGAACCCGCGTCCCCTGTCTCCTCCCGCCCCGTCACCGTGCCCACGGCCCAGCCCGCGCCCAGCGCCCCGACGGTCGCGCCGGCGCGGCCCGTCATCGAGATCGCCAACATTGATTTCAGCTACGGCGGTGGCAGCAAGACGCTGCATGATGTCTCGCTGAACATCCTGGAGCGCCAAGTCACGGCCTTCATCGGGCCTTCCGGTTGCGGCAAGAGCACCCTGCTGCGATGTCTGAATCGGATGAACGACCTGATCGAGGGCGCGCAGGTCACCGCGGGCCAGATCCGCATCGATGGCGTCGACATCTACGATCCGCGCGTGGATGTGATCGAGCTGCGCAAGCGGGTGGGCATGGTGTTCCAAAAATCGAACCCCTTCCCGAAATCCATCTACGACAACATCACCTACGGGCTGCGGATTCAGGGGGAGAAAAACAAGGCGCGGCTCGATGAGGTGGTCGAGTCCAGCCTGCGGGGCGCGGCCCTGTGGGAGGAGGTCAAGGACCGGCTGCATGCCAGCGCGCTGGGCCTGTCCGGAGGCCAGCAGCAGCGCCTCTGCATCGCCCGCGCCATCGCGGTCGAGCCCGAGATCATTTTGATGGACGAGCCCTGCTCGGCCCTCGATCCCATTGCCACGGCCAAGGTCGAGGAGTTGATCCACGACCTGAAGAAGCAGTTCACCATCGTGATCGTGACCCATAACATGCAGCAGGCGGCACGCTGCTCCGACCGGACCGCATTCTTTTATCTCGGCAAGCTGGTGGAGTTTGACGAAACCCGCACCATCTTCATGAATCCTTCCAATGCGCAGACCGAGGCCTACGTCTCGGGCAGATTTGGCTGAGCCAAATCTGCCAGCAGCGAGTAGTGCGTAGCGAGTAGCGAGCATACAAAATCTACGAACTGCAATTTACTCGCTACCCACTACTCGCTACCCACTACTTAATAAAATGAAACGATTCTTCGACGCTGAGCTGGAAAATTTCCGCTCCCACATCCTGCAGATGGGCGAACGCGCCATTGACCAGACCCGCCTTGCGATGCAGGCGCTGGCCGAGGGCAGCCTGCCGCTGGCCGACAAGGTGATCGCGGCCGATGACGAGCTGGACCGGCTGGAGGTCCAGATCGACGAGGAGGCCATCCGCTACATGACCCTGCGCGGGCCCGTGGCCTCCGAACTGCGCCTCATTGTCGTCGGCATGAAGGCCAGCCATGATCTGGAGCGGGTGGGGGACGAAGCCACGGGCATCGCCCGTCGTTCGCGGAAAATTGCCATCGAACAGAGGTTGGAGCTGTCAACCGACATGCCGCGCATGGCCAATATCGCCCTGGAGATGCTCCGTGACGCCCTCGACTGCTTTGTGCAGGAGGACGAGCAGAAGGCGCTGAGCGTCATCCGGCGCGACGCCGAGGTGGATAATCTCAACCGCATCGTTTACCGCCGGCTGACCAGCTTCATGATTGAGCGCCCCGATACCATCGCCCGGGCCCTGGAGCTGATGTTCATCTCCAAGTCCTTGGAACGCATCGCCGATCACGCCACGAATATCGCGGAGGAAATGGTGTTCCTCTCGAAGGGACTGGACATCCGGCACAGCGACATCGCCAAGACCAGCGCGCCGCCGATTACGACGGCATCAAATCCGCCGGTGTGATGGGTAGGGGCGGTTGCCCCAACCGCCTTCCGTTCCAAAGCCGTTGAGGGCAACGTACCTTGCCAAGCCTAGAGCGGTTTAAATTGAAGCGAAGCCGCAACTTCATCCCTGGTCATCGCGAGGGGCGCGAAGCGCGCCGTGGCGATCCGCCGTTTCGTCAGACTCAAGGCCCAGAGCAAAGCCGAAGGGGCTGGATTGCTTCGTCTCTCCGCTCCTCGCAATGACAGCAACGGCTACGGGAAAAATTAAGCCGCTCTAGCGATAGCCCAGGCTGCGGCAGAGAAGCTCGGTGAGGTAGCCGATCAGGCCGCACACCGGCAGGGTAAAAACCCAGGCCCAGATGATCCGCTCGACCACGCCCCACTTGACGGCCCCAAAGCGTTTGACGGCCCCCACGCCCATGATGGAGGTGGAGATGGCATGGGTGGTGGAGAGTGGAATTCCGAGGTTCGACGCAAAATGAATGACCAGGGCCGCGGTCGTCTCGGCGGCAAAACCGTGGACCGGCTGCAGCTTGACCATTTTATGCCCCATGGTGCGGATGATGCGCCAGCCGCCGGCCGCGGTGCCCGCCGCCATGACCACGGCACAGGTGATGACGACCCACTTATCCACGACAAACTCCGGGGTGCGCAGAAAGGCCAGCCAGTCGGGCAGGTCCTTGAACGCGCCGGACTTCGTGCCCGTGAAGAGGGCGAGGGCGATGATGCCCATGGTTTTCTGGGCATCGTTCGAACCGTGGCTGTGGGCCATGAAACCGGCGCTGACGAGTTGCAGTTTGCCAAAGACGCCATTGACGACCCGGGGACGGAGCCGGTGAATCAGCATGGTGAGCAGCAGCATCAGCAGCGCTCCGCCAAAAAAACCGATCAGGGGTGAAGTGACCATGGGCAGCACCACCTTGGGCCAGAGGCCGGCGGCGGCGCCCTTGGCGTCGGTGGTGGCCCAGTGCATCACTCCCCAATTGCCATCGGCCGAGGCGATGGCGGCGCCGCAGAGCCCGCCGATCAGGGCGTGGCTGGAACTGGACGGCAATCCCACCCACCATGTCACCAGGTTCCAGACGATCGCTCCCGTCAGTCCGGAGAAGATCGTGATCATGGTGACGTAATTGGTGTCAACCAGGCCCTTGCCGATGGTGCTGGCCACGGCGGTGCCCATCAGCGCGCCCGTCAGGTTGAAAATTGCGGCCAGCGTGATGGCCTGGCGCGGGGTCAGGACCTTGGTCGAGACGACCGTGGCGATGGCATTGGCGGCGTCGTGAAAGCCGTTGATGTACTCGAAGAGCAGCGCGGCCAGGAGGACGATCAGGAAAATGGTCATGGGGCTCGGTCGCGGTCGCGGTCGGGCTCAGGAGTATTTCAGCATGATCTGGAAGACGACCTGTCCGGCGTCCCGGGCGCGGTCGACCGCCGTCTCCACCAAGTCGTAGAGTTCCATCAGAATCACCACTTCCTTGGCGTCGTAGGGGCCGTTGTACAAATCCTTGACCAGCGAGAGCATCACCTTGTCCGCCTCGCCCTCGGCGAATTGCAGGCGGGAGTGGGCATCCTGGATGCGCTCGATCTGGGTGCCCTTGCGCAGTTCCTTGACCATGAAAACGACCGACTGGACCGCCTCCTCCAGCAGCACCACCTGGCGCTGCATGCTCACGCGGGGCACCCGGGCCGGGCAGATGGTGAGCCGCTCGACGATTTTCTCGACCGTCTTGGGGATGCGATAAAGGGCGAGGGACAGGGCTTCAATGTCCTCGCGTTCGAAGGGCGTGACAAAGGTCTTGCAGAGTTCCTCGGTGATTTGCTGGGTGATGCGCTTGTCCTTGCGCCGGGTCTGGATGATGTCGTGAATGCTCGAGGCCTGGGCGGCGCTTTCGTTGGCGAGGATCTTGGCCAGCAGGTCGGCGCTGACCTTGGCCTCATCCGCACTGGCCTCCAGGAGGTCGTAAAACTTCTCTTCCTTGCCCAGCAGCTTCTTGAGGGAAATCATGCCTGAACTCGGATAGCCGAAGCTGGCGAGGAGGCGAGGGATTTTTTCAATTATGGCGCGAACAGCCCGAGAGTCGTCCGGGGGAGGACCGGCATCGACGTGAGCTATCCCCTCCACGGGGCATTATCGGGCGCTATTGGACTATCACGTCGCTCGGAATGCCCGCCCCTCGGTCAAAAAGCAGTTCGCCGCGGTCTCAGGGGACACGTTGGGAGAATAGTTGACAGCCGTGGGGTGGCTATGGATGTTCCCCGTTCCAGTTTTATGGCGGTCATAGCTCAGTTGGTTAGAGCACAAGATTGTGATTCTTGGGGTCGCGGGTTCGAGTCCCGTTGACCGCCCCAATTTCCCCTCCGCGGATTGCCGTTGCGGCAATTGACTCATGGTATAGCGTTTAGGTGTCATGGTGCGTTACCGACTGCTGACCTTTAACATCGCGCATGCCCGGGGGGCGCTCCCGTTGCACCAAGGCCTGCGTTCGGCGGCCAAAATCCGGGCCAATCTGCTCAAGATCGCCCGCCTGATCCAGCGCCTGAAGCTGGACATCGTCGCCTTGCAGGAGATTGATGAAAACTCGCGCTGGAACGGCAGTTTCGACCATCTGGCCTTTCTCAGCGAGCACAGCGGGCTGCCGTTTTGCCTGCACGGCGTCAACAACCGGCGCGGCGGGCGCTATCACCTCAACTACGGCAACGCCTACCTCTCCCGCTTTCCCATCGGGCACAGCGAGACCATCCCGTTTGGCGCCGGCAAGCTGGGGGAGAAGGGCTTTGTTTTCGCCGAGATCGAGGTGCCCAAGAAAGGCCGGGTGCCGCTGCTCAACGTCCATCTCCACCACAGCTCCCGGCCCCAGCGGCTCAAGCAGGTCGGCCGATTGATGCACTACCTGGCCGACCAGCACGCCCACCGTTCCGCCCACTGGCATGTCCCGCCCATCGTCTGCGGCGACTTCAACAACCCCTCCCACCGGCCCGATGCCACGGCGACGCTGCTCGGCTATTTTGAGCAGACCAACAACTACACCTTGCTGCCCAAGGCGGGCCGGACCTTTCCCTCCCTCTGGCCAGCCCGGGCCCTGGATTATGTTTTTTTGCCCGAGGAGTGCCGCGAGCCGCAGGCGGAAATCATCCGCAGCCTCCTCTCCGATCATCGGCCGGTGTTGGTGGAATTTTCGCTCTAATGGGTCGCTCCGAAATCAATAGCAGGTTGGGCCAATTGGGTAGGGCGAATCCTCCGGATGAGCCGCGCGTCCGAACGGCTCATCCGGAGGATTCGCCCGACCAAGGGGGCCGTCTCATTGATAGAAAATCATCAATCGGGGCCGCCCATGGGCGAGTTTACTCTCGACCCGTGGCGCCGAGCTTTCGAACCTAGCACCTTTAATGGACCGCATTGCCCAAGCCTTCGCCCGTGCCGGCCGCGAGAAACGCGCGGCGTTTGTCGCGTACCTTTGCGCCGGCGATCCGGATTTCGACACCTCCCTGCTGGCTTGCCGGGCCGTGTTGGATGCCGGAGCCGACGTCCTGGAACTGGGTGTGCCCTTCTCGGATCCGCTGGCGGACGGCCTGACCAACCAACTCGCCGCCCAGCGGGCGCTCGAAAGCGGCATGACGGCCGCCCGGGTTTTCGAACTGGTGCGGCGCATCCGCGAGTTCAGCCAGGTGCCCATCGTTTTTTATACGTACTACAACCTGGTTTTCTCCAACGGGGTGGACGCCTACGTCCGGGCGGCAAAAGAGGCCGGCGTCGATGGCATGCTGACCCTGGATCTTCCGCCCGAGGAGGCGGCGGAGGTGCTCGCGGCGTGCACCCAGTACGGGCTGAAGACCGTGTTCATCGTCGCCCCGACCACGCCGCCCGCCCGCCTGCCGCTCATTGGCGCGGCGACCACCGGGTTCATCTATTATGTTTCGCGCGAAGGCGTGACCGGCGTGCGCGACCAGGTCGCCGCGAACATCCCCGAGGCGGTCGCGCGCATCCGCGAGCACACCAAGCTGCCGGTGGCGGTGGGCTTTGGCATCTCGACCCGCGAACAGGTCCGGCAGGTGGCGCGCAGCGCCGACGGTGTCGTCGTGGGCAGCGCACTCGTCAATGTCGTCCGTGACAACCTCGACAATCGCGCCGGTCTGCCCGCCCGACTGCGCATCACCGCCGCGGATCTCGTGGCGGGGGTCGCCTGATACCCCTCCGCCCATGAACAAACTTCGCAGAATCCTCCTGATCGACGACGATCGCGTGCAGCAGAAACTGCTGGAGGCGATGATCAAGAATTTCCGCAGCGGTCCTTTCGAGATGGACGAGGCCTCGACCTTCGCCGACGGATTGAAGAAAATGCTGAGCGGCAAATATGCCGCCTGTCTGCTCGACTACCGGCTGAATGACGCCGACGGACTCGCCTTGCTCCGCGAGGCCCGGATCGCCGGCTGCTTCACGCCGGTCATTGTGCTCACGGCGGATGACAGTGAGGAAGTCGATATCGCGGCGATGGAGGCGGGCGCCGTGGACTATCTCGTCAAAGGCACCTTCACGCCCCGGCTGATGGAGCGGGCGCTGCGCTACGCTCTGAAGCTGGATGAAACCCTCTCCCAACTGCGCCAGCTCGCCCAGCGCGACGAGCTGACCCGCCTCCTCAATCGCCGGGAATTCCAGCGCATCCTCGAGGAGGAATGGGACCGGAGCATGCGGTTCAAGCGGCCGTTCGCCCTCATCATGGTGGACATCGATTTTTTCAAGAAGATCAACGACACCCACGGCCACCAGACCGGCGACGAGGTGCTGCGCCATGTGGCCAGCCTGCTCGCCGGCCAGATCCGCAACGTCGACCGGGTGGCGCGTTATGGCGGCGAGGAATTTGCCCTGATCATGGTTGAGACCGACCGGCACTCGGCCATTGAGAGCATGAAACGACTCGGCGTCCTGCTCGCCGAAACCCCCTGCGTCGTGAACGACAGCCTGACGATCGAGGTCACCCTCAGCGCGGGCATCGCCACCAGTCTGGAAGATGCGACGAGCGCCTCCGAATTGGTCGCCGCGGCAGACAAGGCGCTCTACGAGGCCAAGAAGGGCGGACGGAACCGGATTGTTTCCGCCGATGGCAAGGTGGTCCTTTATAAGGACAAATAACCCGATCCGCCGGCCCGGGTCAGGACCCGGCGGGGACCATGATCCGCAGGCTCTGCGGCTGCAGGGCGATTTCCAGCCGGGCAGTGGTGGCGCGCGGCTCACCATCGGTGTGAATCCAGCCCGGCTTCTTGCGCTCGATGACAAACTCCGCCCCCGGCAACCGGGTCACGGCCTTCACTTGATCAAAGCTGTCCGTGCCCAGACGGTAGAGCAGGCCGCAGGCGCCGAGAAATCCGACCTGCGGCACACTGACCAGGTCGAACTGGCCGTCGTCCATCCGGGCCCCGGGCGCGACCCGGGCATCGTTGCCGTACTGGTCCGAGTTCATCACGGCGAGGGTGAAGGCGGATAATTGCACCGTGCCGCCGGGATGGCGGACGGTGAGCAGCTCGGGCTGGTGCGAAAAAAACGACGGCAGTCCGACGCGGAAATAACCGGTCAACCCCCGGCGGGTCAGCCGGCTGAAGCGCACGGCGATATCGGCCTCGAACCCGAGTCCCATGGCGTTGAAGAACGCGAAGCCGTTCACGGTGCCGGTATCGATGGCGCGCGGCCGGCCGGTCAGCAGCGTCTGGAAGGCGCCATGGCCCGGTCGGCTGATGCCCAGGTGCCGCCCCAGACCGTTGCCCGAACCGCACGGAATGAGGCCAAAGCAGGCGTTGGTGCCGATCAAACCGGTGGCGACCTCGTTCATCGTGCCGTCACCCCCGATGGCCACGACCAGGTCGCAGCCGGCGGCGACCGCTTCCTGGGCCAGGGCGGTGGCATGGCGGGGCCGTTCCGTGTCGACCAGGGTGCCGTCGAGCTTGTGCCGGGCGATGAACTCGAGGGCTCGCCCGCGCAGGTACGGATTTTTCCGGTTGGAACCGGAGTAGGGATTGAAGATGAAGCGAACTTTCAAGGGTTGAGCTGGGCACAAAAGCGGGGGATGGCTCCGTTTGCACGGATTTTGTTTGTGACGAATGGGTGCGGGCCATCCGCGCGTCGGCCAAAACTAGCTTTGCGCCATGCCCCGGCCGTGCTTGGATCACCGGCGTGGCCCGCCTCATTTCCGTCCTTACCGGTTGCACCGCCGTGGGCAAAACCGAGCTGGCCTTGCGCTGGGCGGAGGCGAATGGTGCGGAAATCGTCTCGTGTGATTCGCTGCTTTTCTACCGGGGCATGAACCTCGGCACGGCCAAGCCGGTCCCCGCCGAGCTCGCCCGCGTCCGGCACCACCTGATCGACAGCTGCGCACTGACCGAACCGATGGATGTTACCGCCTACGTCGCCCAAGCCCGGCAGGCGGTGGACGATATTCTGGCCCGGGGCCGCGCGGTGCTGGTGGCCGGGGGCAGCGGATTCTATCTCAAGGCATTTTTTGCCCCGATCGCGGATGAGGTGGCGATTTCGGCGGAATTGCGCGCCGACCTCCAAGCGCGGCTGGCCGCGGAGGGGCTGGAGGCATTGGTGGCGGAGTTGCGCCAACTGAATCCCGCCGGATTGGGAGCGCTGGACCAGCAAAATCCGCGACGGGTCCTGCGCGCGCTGGAGCGCTGCCGCACTTCCGGCCGCACGCTGGCGCAGTTGCGGGATGACTTTGCCGCCCAGCCGGCGCCGTTCGCCGATTGTACGGTACGGCTCTGCGAACTGGTCCGCGACAAGGATGATTTGGATCGGCGGATCGGGCAGCGGGTGGCGGCCATGCTGCAGGCCGGCCTGGTGGCTGAAGTGCGCGGCTTGCTGGCGCAAGGGCTGATGGCCAATCCCAGCGCCGCGCGGGCCATCGGTTACCGGGAGACGATCGAGGTCATCGCGGGCCGCCAGCCGGAAAGTGGCTTGGCGGCAGCCATCACCCAAAACACCCGGGCGCTGGTGCGGAAACAGCGCACCTGGTTCAGGACCCAGTTGCCGCCCCACCGCCAGGTCGCCGCGGATCAGGGGTCACTCGCCCAGCTCTTCGACTGAACCGGATACCCGGCCACGGGCCGATTACCGTTGGGGCAACCCCTCATCCAACGACCGACGTTTGCGTGCGCGCGTAACGACGCAATGCCAAGGCAAGGCCCAGGGTAAACAGCCCGCCCATGGCTGTCATCTTGACCGGAATGCCGGCCAGGAGTCCCCACGGGCTGTTCAGGTGCCGAAAGGCCAGAATCTGCTCGCGGATAGCTGACTCGCTGGCTCCCTGGGCGCGCCACTGGGCGACCTTCCATTCCAGTGCCGTGTCGATCCAGCCGGGGTTGAGGAGCTGATTGTAGAGGAGCAGGAAACCGCAGACCACGAGGGCTGCCACCAGCGAGGCCGCGAGGCCGGCCGCCACGCTGGGAACAAGGGGAAGCTCGCGGTCGAGCGGCGCCTGCTGGCGCGCCCGCAGCAGCAGGAAGAGCATGCCGAGAGGAATCAGGTGCGAAAAGTAGCCGCTATATTGGCCTGCGGTGAGCCGCGTGGTATGAAAGCCGAGGGAATATTCCATTAGCATCCAGCCGCTGACACCCAGACCGGAGAGCAGGCCGTATTTGACGGTCGGATTCATCCGTGCTGGTTCGGCCACGGTAAAAGCATCAGCCGGGATCTGGCCGCGGCGGCAATGCCGCGGGCCAGCCGAGCCACCTCCCCTGCGATAAAATCTGAATCGGACGCGGATTGCATCATGGATGTTCTGAGCAATGGCCGCGGGGAGCCCCGGTGGCCTTGGCGGGCTGAACCGGGGCGGACGGCTCAGGGTTTGCGCGTCTTGCTCTGGCCCGCATTGATCTGCTGCAGGATCAAGTCCTCGGTCGCGGAGGGTTTTTCAGCCGCCATGGCGGGAGGCAGCACCAGGCCCGTAACGCCCGCCTGGGTTTGGGCGATGAGCTGACGGGCGGTGTCGACATTGCGACCGGTGGGGAAACGGGTGAGGTACTGGTTCCAGATCTCAATGGCCTGACCCGGCTGCTTGAGGTCATCCAGATAAAGGCCGCCTTGGTTGAAGAGGCTGAACTCGTGGGCCGGGTTCATCTGCTGGGCGCGGCGGTATTGGGCGAGGGCGTCATCGGGTCGGTGGGCAAAACGGTAGGCGTTGCCGAGATCGGTGCGGATGTCGGCGTCATCGTTGCCCTGCCGGAGCGCGGCTTCGTAATGGCTGATGGCGTCCGGCCAGTTCTGGTGATCGTAATAGAAATTGCCGAGGGTGCGCTCAGCTTGGGCGGGGGCCTGTCCGGCCGTGAGCTCGGGGGCCGGAAGGTGACTGGACGGATCGCTGGGGGGCGCCTCCGCGGTCGGGGCCGTCGCGGCATTGGTGGGACGCAAATTGGGCAGAAGGGCGAGATAGGTGATGGTCGCGCCCAGCAACATGCCGACCACGCCAATGGTGGTGAAAGGCAGCCAGAATGAGGAGGTGGATTGTCCGGTTTGAGCCGGTGAGACGGGTTTGGCCATGGTATGACGGTGGGATAAAGTAGAACCGCCCCGGTGGGTAAGACAATGAGTCTTTCGGGGCGGATACATGACAGATTTTCATCGCGTAGCTGCGAGCGCCAGCGAGTGGTGGCTCGTCGGCTCGCTGGCGCTCGCCGCTACCCCCCGCGACCGAGCCAAGCCAGCCCTGCGTATTAACAGAAACTCACGTCACGATCAGCGCGCCGTGCGCCGGGGCCAGCCGGGCGGTAAAGTGGCGCAGCTGGGCCGGGGCCTCGACGAGCTTAACCCCGCGAATCCGATGCTTGAGGCTGTTCACATGCAAGAGCACCTCGGCCAGGTAATCGACGTGGCTCTGGGTGTAAACCCGGCGGGGAAAGGCGAGGCGGACGAGTTCCATCGGCGCGGACTTCTCGGTGCCGTCGGGCTGGCGGCCAAACATGACCGAGCCGATCTCGACGGAGCGCACGCCGCCTTCCAGATAGAGCACCAGGGACAGGGCCCAGGCCGGGAACTCGGTCGCGGGGATGTGCGGCAGCATGGCCTTGGCGTCAATGTAGATGGCATGGCCGCC
>JBAXWQ010000098.1:0-10844 GCA_037128315.1 Opitutia bacterium
GGTTGAGCTCGCAGTTCACCTTGATCTGCGACGGGGCGACGGTGAGGTAGTAGTTCGTCGGCGCACCCTTTTTTTCCGAGCCGTACTTGGGATTGGCCATGACGAACAGCTTGTCGTCCAGCGAGCCGTCGGCGGCGTAGGTGGGGCTTTGCTCGGAGATGAACGCCCCGAAATCGCCGATGATGGAGCCCAGGTTCTTGCCCGTGGTGATCATGCCCCAGCCGCCGATGGAGTGAAACCGCACGGCGATGGCGCCCGCGGGCAGCAGGGACGGGGTGTCCTTGCTGATGACCGCATAAGGATGGTTCACGCCGAGCACGAAGAAAGTCTCGCCGTCGGAGGCCTTGCGCCCGTCCTGGCGGGCGGCGGAGCCGGTCGCGAACTCATAGGCCCCGAGTGTGTGCTCCGGCCGGAAATCGCGCGAGCCGATGCCATAGGCGCCGCGGAAAAGACGAGGCGTCTCGGCCGGGGTCAGCGCGGGCAGAGCGCCCCCGAAGGCCGCGACCTCGTGCGCCTTGCCGAATGCGCCGCGGATGTCCCGGGCCAGCGGGTTGTCGCCCGCCAGGCTCTCATCGGTGCGCTCGAGGATGATGACGTTTTTCTTGCCGCGCAGGGCGTTGATCACCGCCGCCTCGGGAAACGGGCGGATGACGTTGAGATGAATCGAACCCACCTTGGCGTTGCGCTGCTCGCGCAGGTAGTCGCAGGCGGCCTCAATGTTTTCGGCGGCGCAGCCGAGGGAGACGAAGACAGTGTCGGCGTCGGCGGTCTTATACTCCGAGATGAAGCCATAATGGCGGCCGGTGAGCTGGCCGAACTCGGCGTAGCACTGACCGAGGAAACCCAGAATGAACTCGTTGAAATTGTTGCGGCGCGCGACCACGCCGTTCATGTGGTGCTCCTGGTTTTGCACCGGGCCGAGCAGGACCGGGTTTTTCAGGTCCATCATCTGCGGCACGCGGCGGCGCTTGGGCCCGAAGATTTCCCGCTGGGCCGGCGTGGGGCAGTCGATCTGCTCGTCGGGGGCGCCGAGGAACTCGCGGAGCAGCTCGGCCTCGGGCGCGAGGTACATGCGCTCGGAGTGGGTCGTGAGCATGCCGTCCTGGATGTTCATGCCCGGGTTGAGCGCGAGCTCGTTGGCCTTGCGCAAAATGATCGCCTGGTCGGCGGCCTGCTGGGCGTCCTTGGCCATGAGCATCGTCCAGCCGGTGTCGAGGGCCGCATAGAAGTCGTCGTGGCCGCAGTGCACATTCAGCGCATGTTTGGTCAGCGCCCGGGCGCCCACCTGCAGCACCATGGTGGAGAGCTTGCCCGGCGCATGGTAGTATTGCTCCATCGCGTAGACGAGGCCCTGGCCCGACGTGAAGTTGACGGTGCGGCGGCCCTGCACGGCATAGGCGGTGGCGCCGCCCTGGGCGGCGTGTTCGCCCTCGGTCTCGGCGGCCACCTTCTGCTGACCCCAGACATTGAGCTCACCTTGGGCGAAAGATTGCTGGTAGATCTCGCCACCCTCGGTCGAGGGAGTGATCGGGTAGAAGACGCCGCCCTCGGTGATCCGGGTCTCGACGTATTGCGTCACGAGCTGGTTGCCGTTGCAAGTGACGCGGAATCCGGGGTACCGCGGCGGGGCGCTGGCGGCCGAAGACGATGAGGCGGGGCGGGGTTGGCCGGCGGGGGGTAGGCTCATGGTAGCGGAAAACTAAGCGTGGGTATTTCCAAAAACGAATCCGTCGGCGGTCCGAATTCGCGACACGGCGAAAACTGATAGACGCTTTCCGGGCGGACTCAAAGGAAAAGAAGGACATAACGCCGGGACAAACCTGGAGGGCCTGTTTCCACACGGGCCGCGGTCCGCGACTAGGGTACCGCCTCGTTACCGGGAGGCGGATCCTCCAGCAAATCCAGCGGGGCCGTTTGGAAACCACTAATGAGTTTCGCCAAGTGGCGAAACTTTAACTCACCCCTCCGACTGATCGTCTCCGGGATAAGTTCCGGGGGTCTGCTTCCTGTTGCTGCCTGCTGGCAGCCCGGGATCAGTCGCGCAGCCTGCGCTGCGGCTGAGATCGCAGCCTGCTATTCTGCCGGCGATTAGCCGGCCCCCGAAACCCAGTGGCGGAGACGATCAGTCGGAGCACACCTTCAAGGCTTCATCCCTGGATGAAGCCATTAGTGGTTAACCCGGGCTAGTTGCCGGGGCGCACCAGCGTAATCACGCACTCCAGGTGCCGGGTCTGCGGAAACAAATCAAAGGGCTGCACCGCGGTGAGGGTGTAGCCCGCGGCGAGAAACCCTTTGAGGTCGCGCATCTGGGTGGCGGGGTCGCACGAGACGTACACGACAGCGCGCGGGCCGAAGGCGAAGAGCTGGGCCAGGAACGACTCGTCGCAGCCCTTGCGCGGCGGGTCGATGACGACGGCGGTCTCGGCGGCGGGGAAAGTCAGCCCGGCGAAGATCTGCGCCGCATCGCCGGCTTGAAACCGGGCGTTGGTGATGCCGTTGGCGGCGGCATTTTCCGTGGCGAACTTGACCGAGGTCTCGCTGATCTCGATGCCGGTGACCTGGGCAAAGGCCGGCGCGCAGCTCAGCGCAAACAATCCACTGCCACAATAGGCGTCCACGAGGTACTGGGCGCCGCTGCCGGCGGCCTGGGCGCACACATAGCCGGTGAACGCTGGCAGAATGAACGGGTTGTTTTGGAAAAAATCCCGGGCGAGGAAGTGTAGCTTTAACGCACCGATTTGCTCATGGATGACAGCGTCGTAGTCGGTGATGACCCCTTCTTGCGCATGGCGCAGCAACAGGGTGGCGTCACGCTTGTATTCGCCGGCGGCGAGTCGCTGGCGCGTTTTCTCCCGGACCTCGGGCAACTTGGCGTTGATCTCCGCGGTGGCGATCGGGCAGGCCGGCACGTCCAGAATATCGAAGCGGGTGCCCTGCTTCAGGAAGCCGATGGGGGCTGGCTGCCCGGCTTCCTGCTCCCGGCTCCACGCTTTAAAGTGCGGCGTGATCTTCGAGCGATAGCCAAACTCCTGGGGCGAGGCGATCACGGGGGCCACGGCAAATTCAACCCCGGCCATGTATTTAAGGAGTTCCTCGACCTGCTGGCGCTTCCACTTCAGCTGCTCCGCGTAGGTCAGATGCTGGTATTGGCAGCCGCCGCAGCGACCAAAGAGAGGGCAGCGTGGATCGATCCGGTGCGGGGAGGGCGTCAGCACGGCCACCAGATCGGCCTCGGAGTAGTTCTTGTGGTTGCGGAAGACCCGGACCTTCACCTTTTCGCCGGGCAGGGTAAATGGAACCATCACGACCCACTGGCCCTCGCCAACCGTGACGCGGCCCAAGCCCACGCCGAGGTTGGTCAGCGTGGAAACCTCCATCTCTAGTTCATGGTGATACGAGAACGGCTGGTCGTTGAATTTCTTTTTTCCCACGGAATACACAGAACACACGGAAGGTTCGGGTAAAAGGCAATTGCTGCGGAAGAATTCCGTGTATTCCGTGTGTTCTGTGGGCCCTCCTCCTGAAAAAATCACCAGCCTCCAGAACCCCCGGGTCAAACAGCTCGTCAAGCTGCGCGACCGCCGCGACCGCGACGAGGCCGGGCTGTTTTTGGTCGAGGGCTATCGCGAGGTGCGCCGGGCCTTGGAGAAGGGAGTGCGGCTGAACGAGCTCTACTTTTCGCCGGATTGGTTTTTGGGCGAGAATGAGCCCGCCCTGATCGAGCAAGCCCGGCAGGCCGGAGCCCAGCTGTTTGAAT
This sequence comes from Opitutia bacterium, assembly GCA_037128315.1. Classification (GTDB taxonomy): domain Bacteria; phylum Verrucomicrobiota; class Verrucomicrobiia; order Opitutales; family Opitutaceae; genus Lacunisphaera. The sequence goes on from JBAXWQ010000098.1 coordinate 3,758, forward strand.
TGTCCAAGGACGCCTTCGCCAAGTGCGCCTACCGCGAGCGGCCGGACGGCTTGCTGGCGGTGGCGCCGCAGTGGAAAAACACCTTGGCCGATTTGGCTGTAGGTCGGGCTTTAAGCCCGACAGGTCCGTCGGATGTCGGGGATAAACCCCGACCTACAGATGCATTTTTCCTGGTGGTGGAGTCCATCGAGAAGCCCGGCAACCTCGGCACGATTTTGCGCAGTGCGGACGCGGCCGGGGTCGACGGGGTGATCGTCTGCGATGCGGTGACGGATATCTTCAACCCGAACGTCGTCCGCTCCTCCACGGGCGTGCTCTTCTCGGTGCCGATCGTCGTGGCCGACAGCGCCAGCGTCCACGCCTGGCTGAAAGAAAAAGGGGTGCGCATCGTCGCCACCACCCCCGACACGCCGAATATTTACACCTCGGTCGACCTGCGCGGTCCGCTGGCGATCGTCATGGGCAGTGAGCAGTACGGGCTCAGCAAATTCTGGCTGAAGGAAAGCGACCTGCTGGTGCGCATCCCGATGGCCGGCCAGGCCGACTCGCTCAACGTCGCCATGGCGACGATCATCACGCTCTTCGAGGCCGTGCGGCAGCGGCAGGGGTAGATGGTGGCTGGACTGGTAGGGCGGCGAGTCCCTCGGGCCGGGCCGTAGGCTTGGCGAAGGCTGGTCGCTGCCGCGGCGCGGACGGAGTCCGCGCCCTACCCTTCCCGCTTCAGGTGCTCGATCAACTCCGCCGTACCCGCGGCCATGGATACCCGCGGCACGTAGCCGAGGTCGCGGCGGGCGGCGGAGATGTCGAACCAATGGTCGGTCGCCATCTCCTTCGCGACGAAGCGCGTCATCGGCGGCTCGCCCTTGAGGGGGAGCACGCGCCAGAGCGCTTCCAGCACGCCGCCGACGGCATACACGGTGCGCAGCGACACCCGCTGATTGAGCGCTGGAAGGTCAAGGCCGCGGAGCAGTTGATTGATCCAGTCCCAGAGGACCACCGGCTCACCATTCGTGATGAAGTAGGCCTTGCCGCCGGGATAAGTTGTCGCCGGGGTCGCCGACCCCGGTCCGGAATTGCCTGAGGCACCGGGGTCAGCGACCCCGGCGACACGCAGCAACGCGGCTTCGGCCAGCAGGTGCGCGTCGACGACGTTGGTGATGTGGGTGACGTCCACGCGGTTCTGGCCGGAGCCGATGATTTTGAGCCGGCCTTTTTTCGCCAGGGCGAGCACGCGCGGGACGACATTCTTGTCGCCGGGGCCCCAGACGAGGTGGGGCCGGAGCGACACGGTGGCCAGGTCGCGGGAGTGGGCGGCGCTGACGAGGCGCTCGGCGGCGGCCTTGCTGGTCGGGTAGGCGCAGGGCGCCGCGGTGCAGAGGGGCGCGGATTCATCCACGCCGCTCAGGTCGCCGCCGTGATAGACCACGCTCGGCGAACTCGTGTAGACCAGTCGCGGCACGCCGGCCGCCCGGCACGCGGCGATGACGTTGCGCGTGCCCACCACATTTACCCGAAAAAAATCCTGCGCCGGGCCCCAGATCCCCACGCGGCCGGCGACGTGAAAGACCGTGACCGCCCCGGCACAGCCCCGCTGCAGCGCGGCGACATCGTCCAGATCTCCGCGGACCACCTCGGCGCCGAGTTTTTCCAGTTCGGGCAGCGGCTGGCGAACCAGCACCCGCACTTTCCGCCCTTCCGCCAGCAGGCGTTCCGCGATTTTTCCGCCGATGAAACCACTGGCGCCGGTGATGAATGCGAGCGTGCTCATGGTGGGAGCGCGCCGGGGGGTACCTCACGCCGGTCCGACTCGTAGCCATGCTGGCCCGCGGCCCAACGCGCGAGGGCCAGGCGGTGGATTTTTGCGTTGTGCCGGACATCGACCGGGAGATGAGGATGCAGGTAAAACAGCCGGATCATGTCGCTGGGGGCGTGGGCGGCACCCAGCGCCCGCAATTCGCGGACCAGTTTGCGGCGCAGGGCAGGAGTCGCCACGACGGCGCGGGAGATGGGCTGCACCACCAAGGCCGGGCGCTGGCCGCCGGGTCCTGTCCCGATCAGGGCGCACCTGATGACCGACTCATGGGCGTTGAAGATCGGCTCGACCTGCTCGGTGTAGAGTGGACCTGCGGGCGTCTCCACCCGCTCGGCCTTGCGCCCGCAGAACCAGAGGCGGCCCTGGGAGTCGAGGTAGCCGACATCGCCCATGCGGTGCCAGACCGCGCCGCCCGGCGGCGCGGAAGTGGCAAGTGGCAAGGTCCAAGTATCAGGTGTCAGCGTGGTGCCGGAAACTTGATACTTGTCACTTGGACCTTGATCCTTCGCCGCGGCGATCTTCGCCGCCGCGGTCGCTTCCGGCAGCGCGTCGTATTCGCGGGTGACGACGGGGCCGCGAACGATGATCTCGCCGATTTCGCCGCGGGGGAGTTCCCGGGCGTCCGCCAGCCGGGCGATGGGGGCGTCGGTAATCGCAATGATCCGGACCTCGATCTCGGGCACGGGCCGGCCCACGCAGGTGCCCGCCCCCGTTGCTGTCGCAACGGAAGTGCCAAGGGCCAAGGATGAAGTAACAAGCCGACCGGATTCTTGATCCTTGTTACTTGCCACTTGGGACTTCCCTGCCCCGGTGACTTCCCCAGCGGAGATAGTGGCCAGAGGCAGGGCCTCCGTCGCACCATAGGGGCTGTGCGCGGTGCCGTTCGGCAGGATCTGCTGCAGGTCGTAAAAAAGCGTGGCGGGCACGGGTGCGCCGGCCATCAGCACGCGTTTCACCGACGGCAGGGTGATCTGGTGAGCCAGGCAGTGATGGGCAATGATCCGCCACAGCGTGGGCGAACCGAAGGAGGTGGTGACTTTTTCCTGCTGGATGGCCCGGACGATCTTCTCCGGGTCCACCGCCGCCGGCCGGCTGGGATCAAGCTCCGGCACGATGGTGGTCATGCCCAGGGCGGGATTGAACAGCGCAAAGATGGGCAGCATCGGCAGGTCGACCTCGCCCGGCGCGATGGCGTAGGTGTCACGGACGAGCCGCACCTGGGCCTCAAACATGCCGTGCTCGTAGCACACGCCCTTGGGGGCGCCGGTGGAGCCGCTGGTGAAGAGGATGGCGGCGAGGTCGGTGGCGGCACTATTTACAATTTTCGATTTTAGATTTTCGATTCTCGATTGCCCGGAACTCAGACAAGCCGTTGCGGAACTGCTCACCCAGAGTCGGATTTCGACCGATTTGAATGCCGTCCGGAAGATGCGGCTGAGCAGTTGGGCGAAGGGAATGCCCAGCAACACGCGTGGTCGCGAGCGCGCGACACAGGCAAGGAAACTCTTCCGGCCCATGCCGGGGTCGATGATCACGGGCACGGCGCCCAGCTTGAAGAGGGCGAAGGCGGCGGCGATCAGCGGCAGGCCTTGGCGGACCATCACGAGGACGCGATCACCCGGGAGCACGCCGGATTTTGTCAGCTTTGCCGCCCAGGCATTCACCTCCGCGTCGAGTTCGGCGAAGGAGAGGGAAAGATAATCGATCGCGCCGGCGGCGGTTCGGCCCCGGGGGATTTTCACCGCCGGATGATCGGGCTGACGCGCCGCCATCAGCGGCAGGTGGCGGGCGATGTTGGCGGAAGCGGGCACGGAAAATGGGTTCGAGTTTATGGAGCGCTCGCGTCCCCGCGAGCCGGCCCGCAGGGACGCGGGCCCTCCAGTCGGCAGTATTTTAACTGCGCCACGCCGGCTCGGCCTTCAGCAGGGCGGCCTGCCAGGGCAGCAGGACGTGGTCGATGCTTGAAGGATCGCGGGCGATCAACACCAGCTGGGAGCGGCTGGCGATAAGGGTGGGGTCGAGACTCAGCCCGGCGGCCAGCCGGTCGCGATCAGCCTTGATCCGGTCCTGGCGGGCGAGTTCCGCCGGCGACATCGGGGAAAAATCCCGGCGGCGCTCCCGGCGCGGCAGCGTCTGCGGGTCGAGGGCGAAGCCCTGGTGGACCGCTTCCGCCAGGCTGGGGAAGAGCCGGTCATGACGGCGGCCGAGATGGATGTGCAGGACTTCCTCCAGCGGACGCTCCTCCTCGGCGGCCCACGCGATGCGGCCGAGCATTTCGTTGCCGACCACCTTGAACGGCGGGGTGTTGATTTTTTCGGCCCAGCTTTCGCGCCAATGCCAGAGGGCGTGGAGCACGGCGAGGCCGCGGCCGCGGAGCCGTTCCGAACCGTTGATTCGCCAGGCGTTCTCGTCGGGCGCGGCGAAGCCGTCGCGGGCCACCTCCATCTGCCAGCGGCACTTCTGCTCCATCCAGTCCACGCGGCCCAGCCGCACCAGCTCCGCCCTCAGCCGGTTGCGCAGCTCGGGGAGGTAGTAGACGTCGGTCGCGGCGTAATCGAGCATGTGCTGGTCCAGCGGGCGCTGCGACCAGTTGGCCTTCTGGTTGTCCTTGTCCACCTTGATGCCAAAATTCTGCTCCAGCAGTGCGGCCAGACCAAAACGGGGGATGCTCAGCATCTGGGCGGCAAACATGGTGTCGAAGATGCTGTGCGGCTGGAAGCGGCAGAGCTCCCACAGCAGGCGCAGATCGTAGTCGCTGCCGTGCATGATGAGCGGCTTGGCCGCGAGCCGGGTCCAGAGGTCGTCGAGCGGCAGGTCGGCCAGCAGGTCCACGAGATAAATCTCCCCGGCGGCGAGAATCTGCAGCAGGCACACCTTGGTGCGGTAGCGGAAGAGATTGTCGGCCTCGGTGTCGAGGGAGATCTCGGTGCAGCGGTCGAGCGCGGCAAAAAGCGGCGGCAGCTGCGCGGGATGGTTGATGAACTGGTAATGAAGGGTCGGGCTCAAGCGGGTAAGGGGATCATTTGTTCCACGCGGAAAGGAAGGCGTCAATCAGCTCCGGCAGGTCGGCGCTATAGCCCCCCTCGAGCACCGCGGCGGCGGGGATGGCCGCCTGCTGCAGCCACCGGCCTAATTCGGCAAAATCGGCGATTTCCAGAGTCATCGCGGTGATCGGGTCGCCGGCATAGGCGTCGAAGCCGGCGGACACGAGCACGAGGTCGGGCCGAAACGCCTGGACCGCCGCCCAGGACTCGGCCAACGCGGCCATGTGCTGCGGGCGGGGTGCATGCGGTGCGACGGGGAAGTTGCGACCCTGGTCCGTCAAGTGCGTGCCGGTGCCGGGATAACCGGGCGACTGGTGCACGGAGGCGAAGAACAAATCAGCCCGGCCGGCCAAAATGGCCTCGGTGCCGTTGCCATGGTGGGCGTCGAAATCCCACACGGCCACCCGCCGGCCCGTGCCTGCCGCCTGCAGCGCGGCGATGGCGATCTGGTTCAGGTAGCAAAACCCCATCGCCTGATCGCGGGTGCAGTGGTGCCCGGGCGGACGCATGAGGGCAAAAGCCGGCTGGCCCGCGAGGGCCGCCGCGGTGGCGTCGAGCGCCGCCCCCACCGCCCGGCGGGCATGGTCGGCGATGCCGGCAAAATATGGGGTGTCCTCATCGATATCCGGCGCGTGGGTGATGCGCCGGAGGTGCGCCGGGGTGTGGGCCTGCAGGAGCGTCGCTTCCTCCGGCCGCGCCGGCTGCCGCCAGGTCCAGTCGGGGTGGGCGCGCTTCAGCTGTTCCGCGCTGCGGAGCACGCGCGCCGGCTGTTCCGGCCGCATCGAGGAGCCGTATTCCGCACAGAGAGGGTCGTAATAAATGATCATGCACCGCGTCCGCCCACGGACATAAGGGAACCCAAGAAAAAACCTAAACCGTCCGCTGCAGCAAGTCGGGATTATCGCCCAAAATTCCATCGATTCCCCACCCGGCCAGCCGGCGGGCGAGCGCAGCGTCGTTCACGGTCCAGCACCAGACGAGATAGCCGCGGGACTGGAAATAGTGCACCCAGGCCGCATTGCGCACGGCCCGATGATGGACGCTCAGGCCGCGGGCCCGCAGAGCCGCCAACTGGCGGGCGCGCGCGCCAGGTCGGGCCCGGCCCTCGGTAATCAGCATGCGCGGGACTGCGGGAGCCAGCCGGAGGGCATCGCGGATCAGGCCGGGGTCAAACGAAGCCAGGATCACCTGTTGCGTGGCCCGGGCGGAACGGATCGCCTGGACCACGGGCGCGACGGCGGTGCCGGGCTTGAGTTCGATCTGCACCTGCGCCCGGCCCCGGGTGAGACGCAGCACGTCGACCAGCCGGGGGATGCGTTCGGTGCCTTGGATGCGCAGGGTGGCGAGTTCGGCCCACGATTTCGCCGTCAACCGCCCGCGGGTGCCGGTGAGCCGGCGCAAGGTGGTGTCGTGAAAAACCACCGGCACGCCGTCGCGGGTTAGCTGCACATCAAGTTCAATCCCGTCGACCTTGAGGGCCAGCGCCGCGCGAAAGGCGGCGAGGGTATTTTCGGGAGCCGCGGCGGAGGCGCCGCGGTGGGCGATGATCAGGGGTTTGGCCACCAAGAGGCACCAAAAGCCACAAAAAGGCCGGAAGCCAGACTTTGTCAGAATTGAGGGGCGATATTTTTGTGGGATTTTGCGCCTTTTTGTGGCCAAACATCATTGATGAAAGTCGTCGTCCTCTGCTCGGGTGGGATGGATTCGGTGACCGCGCTCCACTGGGCGCGGGCGCACCATGATGTCCGGGCTGCCCTGAGCTTCGACTACGGCGCCAAGCACAACCACCGGGAAATCCCGCTGGCCGCCGCGCACGCCGCCCAGCTCGGCGTGCCGCACCGCACAATTTCGCTGGATTTCATCGGGCAGCTCTTTGCGTCCGACCTGCTCAAGTCAGGCGGGGACATTCCGGAGGGGCACTACGCCGACGACAACATGAAGCGCACGGTCGTCCCGTTCCGCAACGGCATCATGCTGGCGGCGGCCGCCGGCTTCGCCGAGAGCGCGGCAGCCGAGGCGTTGGTGATCGCGGCGCACACCGGCGACCACACGATCTACCCCGATTGCCGGGAGGACTTCATGGCGGCCATGGGCGACGCCCTGCGGCTCGGCACCTACGCCGGCATCCAGCTGCTGCGGCCCTTCATCACCCTGACGAAAGGCCAGATTGCCGCCACCGGGGCGAAACTGGGCGTGGATTACGCGCAGACCTGGTCCTGCTACAAGGGCG
>JBAXWQ010000099.1:0-10817 GCA_037128315.1 Opitutia bacterium
GCCCTCGGAAACCACGTCCTGGGCTTCTCGCCAGAGTTCGACGTCGAGGGGAACGTAGGGGGACCGGGTATAAAATTCCGCCAGCATCTCCCGCTCGACCGAATTTTCGAGATCCGAGGGCAGCACGATGGGCACCGGAGTTCGCACGTTCATCGGCACGGTGTCGACCGTCGAGAACGCCTCAATGATCAGTTTGCGATGCTCCGCCCCGACGTCAAAGTAGTGGATCGTATTGCCGTTAAAATCATCATACTCCCGGGTCGTGGAAACGGGGGTCAGGTTGAGGGCGAACTCCCGGCAGTGCTGCGTGGAATCATTGATCGGCTGAAGGCGCACCTCATTGAAGCTATCGTGCGCCTTGCCGGCATAAGTAAAGGTGGTGCGGTGGAGGATGCGAAGATGCATGGACGCAGAGCAAATAATGGTCCGCCGTCCGGTGTGGTAGCGGGGCGCGGGCGGATGGCAATGGGTTATTGTTGCTGCTGTTGTTGCTGCTGCACGTCGCTGGAGGACTCGGCGGGGTAGAACATGGTGGTTTCCACCACTTCGTGGCTGATCGTATCGAGGGATTTTTGGACTTCCTCCAGAAACTCATGCAGGCCGTGCTCCTGCAGGACGTTCGTGATGGTGAGGGACTGGAGGTCGGCCAGCAGCCGGTGGCACGCCCGGCCGGCGGCGGTCCGGGGCCGCGGGCCGCTGTCGCCCAGAATGCGCCGGAGAAATTCGTCCACTTGCGTGACGCAGAAGTGCAGGGAGCGCGGGAAGGAATCCGAGAAGACGAGAAATTCCCCGACCTTCCACGGCAGGATTTCGCTGACGTAAAAGCGGCGGTAGGCCTCGAGGGCGCTGGCGGAGCGGAGCACGGCCTGCCACTGGGCGGTATCCACGGCCCCCCCGACATCGGTCGCGCTCGGGAGCAGGATGTGGTATTTCACGTCGAGAATCCGGGTCGTCTTGTCCGCCCGTTCGAGGTACTTGCCGAACTCGATGAACTCCCAGCCCTCGCTGCGCGAATAAGTGGAGGTGGTGAGGCCCTGGAAAAGATGCGAGCTGCGCTTGACGTTGTTGAAGAAGTCCCCGGCTCCGCCACTGGCCCAGATTTCCTTCGCGCTGAGCTCGGCGAGGTAGAGATAAAGCTCGTTGATGGTCTCCCACATCTCGGCCGAGATCTGGTCGCGGACCATCCGCGCGTTCTCGCGGGCCGCGTTGACGCAGGAGCGGATCGAGTTGGGATTGCGGACATCAAAGGAGAAAAACTCCGTGACGTTGCGGCTGTCGGCGGCCTGGTAGTGCTGGGCAAAGAGTTCCTCGTCGCCCGAGCTGAGCAGGATGGAGCCCCAGTGCTCCTTGATGGTGGTGTCCGTGAAGCCCTGGAAATCGAGCAGGAGCTGGAGGTTGACGTCGAGGAGCCGGGCGAGGTTTTCCGCCCGCTCCATGTAGCGGCTCATCCAGTAAAGCGAGTGCGCGACCCGCGACAGCATGACGGTGGCCTGGGGGCGGGTGGGGGGAGACTTGGTCCGCGTCATGTTATTCGTCTCCCTGCAGGACCCAGGTGTCCTTGGACCCGCCGCCCTGGGAGGAATTGACCACGAGCGAACCCTTGCGGAGGGCCACGCGGGTCAGGCCGCCCGGGGTGACGGTGATCTTTTCGCCGTAGAGAATGTAGGGCCGCAGATCGATGTGCCGGCCCTCGAGCCGGCCGTCGCACCACGTCGGCGAGCGGGAGAGGTTGATGGGGTCCTGGGCGATGTAGTTGCGGGGCTGGGCGGCGACCAGTTCGCGGAATTTCGCGCACTCCGCCTTGCTGGCGGCGGGGCCGATGAGCATGCCGTAGCCGCCGGCCTCATTGGCGGCCTTCACCACCAGTTTCTCAATGTTCTCGAGCACAAATTTGCGGTCGAGCGGCTCCGAGGGCAGGTACGTGTTGACGTTGGGCAGGATCGCGTCCTCGCCGAGGAAGTACTTGATGAGCTTGGGTACGTAAGCGTAGATGACCTTGTCGTCGGCAATACCCGTGCCGATGGAATTCGCCAGCGCCACATGGCCGGATCGGTAGGCGTTGACCAGCCCGGGTACGCCGAGCATCGAGTCGGCCCGAAACACCAGCGGGTCGAGAAAATCATCGTCGATGCGCCGGTAGATCACATCCACCGGCTCCAGCCCGGCCGTGGTGCGCATGAAGACATGGGCATCGCGGACGACCAGATCGCGCCCTTCGACAATCGGAATACCCATCTGCCGGGCGAGGAAACAGTGCTCGAAGTAGGCGCTGTTGTAGACCCCGGGAGTCAGGAGAACCACGTTGGGCTTTTCACTGCGCGCCGGGGCAATGTGCAGCAGGGCCTTGAGCAGTTCGTTCGCATAGGCCTCGACGGGTCGGACCCCATAGCTCTGGAACAGACCGGGAAAGGCGCGCCGCATGGCCGTGCGGTTTTCAATCATGTAGCTCGCGCCGGAGGGGCAGCGGAGATTGTCCTCCAGCACCAGGTAGTTGCCGGAGATGTCCCGGATGAGATCGGTACCACAAATGTGGACATAGATGCCGCGCGGCACCTTGCAGTTCATGAACTCCCGGCGAAAATGCTTCGCGCCCAGCACCAGGGCCGGGGGGACGATCTTGTCCTTCAGGCACTTTTGGCCGTGATAGATATCGTCGAGAAAGAGATTCAGCGCCGTGATCCGCTGGATCAGACCGGCCTCAATGCGCGTCCATTCCTGGTTGGGAATGACGCGCGGGATCAGATCGAAGGGAAAGATGCGTTCGGTCCCGGCATCGTCGTGGTAAACGGTGAAAGTCACGCCCCGCCGAAGAAAAGCCAGGTCAACGGCGGCGCGGCGCTGCTCGAAATCGCCCACGGATAGCGTATCCAGCCGGCTGGCGAGTCGCTTATAGTGCGGGCGGACCCGGGGGCCGGGGACGGCCATTTCGGCGAAGAAATTGCCTGGTTCGTAGTTGGAATTGAAAATGGTCAGAGCAGTGGGGGACGGCAGCACTAAGCAGGTCTCTTGCCAGCGGACCCCTCACCTGCATCGAAGCGTCAAAAGCCTGGGCTACGAGAGCAAAGCCACGTTGGACGCCACTAATTGCGCCGGCCCCGGGGCGTTGCCTAGACTTTTTTCACGAAGCACGCCTTGAGCGCCATGGCGCTGCCCTCGATTTTGCAGGCAATCTCATGGTCACCGTCTTGGAGGCGGATGTTCTTGGCCTTGGTGCCGGCTTTGAGCACCTGCGACCCGCCCCCCAGTTTCAGGTCCTTGATCAGCGCGACGGTATCACCCTCGGTGAGTGGCGTGCCGTTGGCGTCCTTGATAATCCGCGCGGCCTCGGGCACGGCGGCCTTGGCCCATTCATGGCCGCAGGTGGTGCATTCCCAGTGGTCGCGATGGCCGACGACATCTTCGAGGGTGCAGGCAGGACAGGTGGGGGGTGTGGACATTAGGAAGAGGTCGGCAACAGGTTATTGATGGCCAAAGAGGCCCGTACCGGATGCCGGGGGCAAGAGAGTAATGCTCCAGGAATTATACTTCACTGGGGCGACCGCGCCTCCGACTGTCGCGGGACAGTCAGTGGCCGCGGAGAGGAGGCAAGGGTTGACCTGCCGGGGAGGAGTAACATGCTGAAACCATGAAGGCATGGCATGTGGTTCTCAGCGTGATAGGGATGCTGTTGGCGGCCTCATCCCGGGCAACCGAGATGCCCAAGCTGACCGCCTATGAGCGATCCCAGGGTTGGCGGTTTCTTTTCGACGGCCAGTCACTTTCTGACTGGCGCGGCTATCAGATGAACCAGCGGCCGGCCAACTGGCAGGTGGCTGACACCTACTTGCTCGGCGAGGAGGGCAAGGCCCTGGTCAGCACCATGGTCTTCAAGGATTTTGAGATTGTTTTCGACTGGAAGGTGATCGCGGGCGGCAGCGCCGCAGTTTGTTTTCGCGCGGAGGATGATACCCCCGAACCCGCTGATTCGGGTCCGGTCATGCAACTCGCCGGGGGCGGCGTCATCATGGCCGGCAACGGCGGGTTAAACCAGCCTTGGCGACAGATCACCCTGCAGCCGGATGTCTGGTACCGGGCCAAGATTTTGGTCTTCGGCAATCAGGTGGAGCACTGGATCAACGGTGACCGGGTGCTGAGCTACATGCTGGATTCGGCGGATTGGCGGACCGCGGTCGCCGGCAGTCGCTACAACGCCGTCCGCTACTACGGCTTGCTGCGTGAAGGGCGCATCGTGCTGACCGGCCGGGGCGTAACCTTCCACGGCATCAAGATTCGCGCGCTGTAGCGAATGCTCCGGCCACACCCGGAGCGACATGCCATGCCGATCGGCGGCGCTGGGTTATACCAATCGCCCCAAGCTTTTACTCGAATCCGAAGGTAGGGCGCGGATTCCACTCCGCGCCGGGCGCGCCCCGCACGACGGCGGGCAGCGGAGTGCCCGCCCTACCTAGCTGCCGCTCTAAGGTGTAAATTTAAAGGGCGATGGGTATTATTTGGGCATTTCCAGCTTCACGTTCAGCTTCTCCAGCGTCACGCCCAGCTGGCGGTCGTATTCGGCGAGAGCCTTGTGGTAATCGGATTGAGCGAGGGCTTCCCTGATTTCGGCCTCCGTCAGGATTTCCTGCTGCTGCGAGACGAAGAAGGTGCTGCTTTGACCGGCACGGAACCGTTTCGCCTCGGCGTCCAGGGTGGATTGCGCGAGTTCACGGGCGCGGCGGGTGACATGAATGCGTTTCTGCGTGGTCTCTACCTGCCCGGCCGCATTGCCGACTTGGACCACAATATTCTGCTCTACCTGGGCAAGGGAGGTTTCGGCCTGCTGCTGCTGGAGACGGGCTGCGCGATAACGGCCGCGCTCCGTGGTGAAAGTGAGCGGGACTGAGACCACGACGCCCCAACTGTAGGCGCGATAGGCTTCATCCTGCACCTGGCGGCGAGCGATGCCTTTGTCGGTATCGTAGCCATTGTGGCCGTAGCTGCCGACCAGGTCCACCCGGGGCAGCAGCTGATTGCGCTGCAGCCGGCTGTTCACGCGGTCGCGCTCAAGCGCCAGCTTGGCCTGCTGGTAGTCGGGCCGCTTGGTCAGGGCGATTTGAAAGTCCGCTGCGGCATCCACCACCACGATGGGGGCGGGGCCGGAATCCTCGATCACCAGTGCCTCGCTCAGCAGCGCCGGATTCGGGGTGTCGGAAATCAGCTGCTGGAGGGCGTGCTGGGCGAGTTGGACCCCGCGCGCGGCAAAAAGGATGCCTTCCTCCCGGCTCGCCGTGCGGGAGCGGGCCGAGGTGACGTCGAATTCCGAGACACTCCCGACCTTGAAACGTTTTTCGTTCTCGGCCAGCAGTTGCGCCGCAAGATCCCGGGAACGGGTGGCGGTGCGCAGGTTCGCGTAGGCGAAATTAAGGTCGTGGTAGGCGAAGATGACTTGGGAAATGGTGTCGATCACCGATTGCTGGAACTGCCACTGGCTGATGCCACGATTGGCCTGGGCGATGCGAATCGAGGCGAGGGTGGAACCGAAGCCAAAGTTGCGCAGCAAAGGCTGGGTGCCCGAGATGCCGGCGAAAGTGCTGTAGTTGTCGGCATAGGCATTGAACGTACCGCGGCTGTTCGTGCTGGTGGCGCCGAGTTCGTAGGTCATGCCCCAGGGCAGCACTCCACCCACCCCGATATCGACGTCGTCGGACTGGGAAAAACTCGGCGCCGGCCGGACCCCGGTGGTGCTGTCCTGTAGCGCGGGATTCCAGCTCTCCCCATAGTTGTAGCGGCCACTGAGCACCGGATCAAACTTGCCCAAGGCTTCGGTCACTCGCGCCGAGGCGATGGCGGCGTCATACCGGTCGACTTTGATCGAGAAATTCTTGGCCAGGGCTCGCTGGATCGCCTCATCGAGCGAAATCTTGCCCGCACTCGCCTCGGCCGGGGCGGATTGAGCGGGCGCGTAAAGGGCGGCGAGCGGGAAAATAAGCAGGGCGACAACGCGCCGAAGGGTGGGCATGGAAGAAAATGTTTCCGCCCGCTTTGCAACCCTCGTGCCAGTGGTCAAAATAACAACAACTCATTTATCCCCAATTAATAGCGACAGTGATGCATCCGGCCAGACGGTTGCCTCGACGCGTCGACGGGATTAGCTAATCCCGATAATGGGAAGGCCGCTCAATTCACCAAAAGACCATCGGCGAGTCGGATGATACGGGAACCATAGGTGGCATTTTCCGCCGAGTGCGTCACCTGCACGATGGTGGTGCCTTCCGCGTTGAGCTTTTTGAACAGGGCCATGATTTCGCGCCCCTGGTCGGAGTGCAGATTGCCGGTGGGTTCGTCCGCCAAAATGAGCGACGGATTTGCCACGAGGGCCCGCGCCACCCCCACCAACTGCTGCTGGCCGCCAGAAAGCTGGCTCGGGTAGAGATCCCGCTTCGCTACAATGCCAAAACGGTCGAGCACATCGCAGACCACGGACTCGCGTTCCTTCCGGGGCATGTCGCGATAGGACAGAGGAATCTCGAGGTTTTCATAAACTGTCAGGTCGTCGAGCAGATGATAGCTTTGGAAAACAAAACCAATGTGCTTTTTTTGCAGGGCAAAGCGCTTCGCTTTGTCGAGTTTATGCACCGGCTCGCCGGCCAGAGTATATTCTCCGCTCCACGTGCTGTCATGCAGGCCGAGGATGTGGAGCAGCGTGGATTTGCCGGACCCTGAATTGCCCATGATGGAGACGAACTCGCCCTCCTGGATTGTCAGGCTGATGTTGCGCAAGGCGTAGAAGACGCCGCCTTTGAGAGGATAGACTTTTTCAATGCCACGCAGATTTATCATGGGGTGTAATTTGGCGTGTCGCGACCAGCCGGCAAGTGAAGGATGACCGCTCTGCGGCTCGGGATGTGCCGCGGGGGTTTTGCAGTCTTTGTGCCAGCTGCGTGGAATGTTGCGACACTGCATGGCAGCGACTTACTGCGTCCCCTGAGTTCACGCGGCGGCAGGGCGGAGCGGAAATGATATCAGGGTATCCCGGGATCGGGAAATTCCGCCAGGGCCGGTGTCACGCTCGTGACCCGGTCACCCTCCCGGGTCCAGCGGTAGACCAGCGGCCCCGTGGCGTGCTTGAGGGCCTTGAAGACGAGCGGGGAGTCACGTTTCTGCAAAGTCAGATCAGCGACGCCGTCGGCGGCACAGGCGAATACTTTGGCGTAACCCTTGTAATGGCGCGGTTCGCCGATGATGCGGGCGAGGGATTCACCGGCGTTTTCCGCCGGCCGGGTTGGGTCCCCCGTCGGCCCGACAGGCAAGGGGCGGCTATCCAGGGCCAAAAAACTATAGGGCAGGGCGCGCAGATCGATGCCGGCCCGCTGGCCGAAACGCACCCAGCCGGAATCGGCCAGCACGCCCATCGGCGGCTCGGCAAAGAAATGGCACCAGTGCCGCTCATTTCCCGCCGCCAAGACGCCACACGCCGATTGATGCGGGCACGGTGCCACGACCCGCCGGGAGGGGACGTATTTTTCGCGCCAACCCCCGAGCAGGCGGCTGACTTCATGGGTGCCGGGTTCCACCCAGAGGACGGCTTGGGCGCGGGCCATCAGTTCGCCCAGTTCGGCCCGGGCCAGCTCGTTGAGTTCGTTGAGCACATGGCTGATGACGAGCAGCCCGATGGGCTCGGACTCGCGCAAGAAACGGGTCGTGGCTCGTTCGACGCGGAGGTGAGGGAAAGCTTTGCGGCCATGGTGCTCGGCATAATCCATGGCGAGCGCCGAATGATCATGGACCACGAGGCGGTCGCAGCGGGTCGCGCCAGAGAAATCCACGACGCGCCGGCCAGCGATGCCGCTGCCGCAGCCCCAGTCCAGGATGGTGGCCGCGACCGGGGGCGTCCACTGCCGACGGCGGAGTTCACGCAGCACCGCGTCCCATTTCCAGCCAATGCGCTCACCGTAGGTAAAGTCGTAGCACTCCAGATCCGTGAGCGTGTGCCAGTAGGGACCCGCGGCCGCCGTCCCGGAGAGGAATTTGCGGCGCAATTCATCGAGCACTTCCCAGTCGAGTGATTCCCAGTTCATGCGCCCGACAGGTCGGATGGGTGTTCGAGCAGGCTGGGCGGCGGTCTGAGGCGAGGATTCATGGGCCCAGATCGAAGTAGAGTTGACGGGCCAGGGCTTGCGTCTTCACCCCATAGAACGCCGCGAAATCCCGGACGCGCTGCGCCGCCTCCTCGGTGCGGGCCGGCCGCTGGTGCTTGGTGGCGGCGATCATGGTGTTCTTGGCGGTATGCCCGCTGGAGATGAATTCGAAAACCTTGGTGTCATAGCCGGCCCACTCCAGCAGGAGTGCCCGCAGCGCATCAGTCGCAAATTCCGCCTGCCGCTCCTGGAAAATGCCATGGCGCAGCGCCGGGGCCAGCACCGGGGCGGCGGTCAGCTGGCTGCGGAGTTCTTTCTGGCAGCAGGGTGCGACCACGAGAAGGGCCGCGCCGGCTTGCACTCCTTTCGCCAAGGCATCGTCGGTGGCCGTGTCACAGGCGTGCAGGGCAATCAGCCCGTCCAAGGTGGGAAAAATCGCGGACTGGATGGTTCCGGGCGTGAAGCGGAGCGTGGGGCGCCCGCCGGCCAGGGCGATGGCGTTGCACTGCTGCACCAGTTCCGGGCGAAACTCCACGCCCTGCACGTTGGCCGGCCGGGCCGCGATCAAGTTGAAATAATCGTGGGTGGCAAAGGTCAGGTAGCCTTTGCCGCAACCCATGTCAGCGATCTCCAGCGGCCGGTGGGTCGGCAGGGCGGCGGCGGCGGCCAGGTGGCTGAGGATTTCCACGAATTTGTGAATCTGCCGGTGTTTGTCCGCCATGCCCTCGCGGACTGCGCCGGTGGCCGTCGTGACGCCCAGGGCGTGCAACCAGGACTGGCTTTGCTCGGTCAGCACGCGCGTCTTTGGCCGGTCATGAGCCAGGTCGGTCGCTTCGGCCTGCGGCGGGCCGTAGGTCAGGCGCGGCTCGCCTTTCTTGTTGTACTCCAACTGGGCCAGACGACTGGGTGTGAAAAGATGCGCGCTGTGGAAATCGCTGCCGATCAGCGGGGCGAGCAGGGTCAGCGATTCCTCCAGCGGATAATTCTTGGTGATATCCTGGCGTTCATGGCGCCAGACAAACGAGCAATGGGGCAGGCCGCGCAGGAGGATGGGGCGCACGAGCAGATTGCGCAGGCTGGCGTCGGCGCTGCGCGCCTTGCCGAGCGTGAGCTTCACCATGCTCCCGTCGCGCACGCTGGCGGTGAGTTGCCCCAGAAAGTCATCCCGGGGTGAGGTGCGTTCAGTCATCACCCCATGAGCATAGAAAAAACCCGCCGATGGCGAGCTACTATGCGATAACCCCATTCCAACAAGGCGGCCGCGCCCGGCCATGATTCATAAATGGGCAGCAGCATGCCGCGCTCCCGGCGGCCATGGGCCCGCGCCCGCAACGCGGCGCAAGCCCCGGAGTAAACGGTCCCGTCTGGCTCGACCAGCTGCAGGGCCGCCGCATAGGCGCCTGGGGGAATCTCTGGGAATCGACGGCACTCGCTTTGGGCGGCGCTCACCTCAAGCCGACCGGCGTAGTCAGTCCGCCACCGCTCCGCCCAACGGCGGCAGAACCGACAGTCGCCATCAAATAACACCAGCGGCAGTGCCGGGGGACGGGCGACCTGAAAGCGCGGCACGGACACGGGAAGGAATGAGCGCCCTGGTTCTGAGGCAACCCTGCGGACCTCAAAGTTTCTTCAGCGACTCGATTGCCGGCGGAAATTTGGGATCGACCTTCAGGGCCGCCTCGTAGGCGGCTCGGGCGCCAGGCTTGTCATTTATTTTCTCCAGAATGTTGCCGATGCGCCAGTGGGCCGCGGCATGGCCGGGCTGGCCATCGGGTGGTGTCATGGCAAGGCACTGGCGCAGGACTTCCAGGCCGCCGTCGAGGCGCTGGCCAGAGAGGGCGGCGAGTCGTCCGGTCTGAAAAAGGGCCGCATAGTTGGTGGGATCGGCTTTCAGGGCTTCCTCAAACTCGCTGAAGGCCAGATCGTATTTTTTGTCGGACACATACACCGAGGCCACGGCGATGCGCCCGCGACCGAGATCCAATTTCTTGATCTCGATGGCCTGGACGAGGGCCTTGTCGTTGCCTCCCCCCGCGATGCTGGGCGCTTGGCGGCAGTATTCCATCAGGCTCCAGCGGGCATCGATGTTTTTCGGATCGAGTGCTACCGCCTTTTCGTAGGCCGTGCGGCACTTGCCCGCCCAGCTCATCTTGGAAAACAAGCCCGCCTTCTGCGCGGTGAGTCCGTACGCGTCGCCGAGCCGCAGCTGCATCCGGCTGTCCTGGGGCGACAGGGCGACGGCTTTTTCAAGATGGACCACGGCATTTTCCTGGTCGCCCCGCTGCAGGGCAAGCCGCCCGAGATAAAACTGGATGTTGGCGTCATCCGGGGCGGTGGCCGCAAGCACCTCGAAGGCCTTTTGCGCCTCAAGGGGCTTGCGCTGCGTATAGAGTTCCACCGCCGCCGTGTAGGCCGTCTGGTCGAGGGCGGAAGCGAGCGTCGCGAGGGAAAAGAATATGAGGGCAGGAGTGAACTTTCGCATCAGAAATAGGAGGGTGAACCGCAAGTGGTGAAATCTATTCTGTGCGGAGGGCGGCCAAGGGGTCAATCTGCGAGGCGCGCAGCGACGGCATGAGGCAGGCGAATTTCAGGTTGAGCATGCGGTGGGGAGGCTACTCGGCGCGCAGCGCGACCATCGGGTCAACCTTGGTGGCGCGGCGGTCGGGGAGCCAGCAGGCGAACAGCGCCGTGCCGCAGAGGAGC